>CAMKGM010000011.1 GCA_946412245.1 uncultured Bacteroidales bacterium | reverse complement strand
TCTTGATGGTATAGTATTGCCAGCAGCCGTTGGTGGAATTGTAAACCTTGAAATCGCTCACCATGTAGCCATAATTGCGCAGGATGTTGCTGGCGCCAAAAGCCGCCAGCCAGTTGGCGTCGGCCTTCAGGGCATTCATGCCGCGATAGGTTGCCGTGGAAGCCCGCTTTGTCGTGCTCGACAGGTTGAAGGTGTAGTCATAAATCTTAGGTGCCTTTTCTCCGGCAAAGGCCACAACAAGAAGACTCGTGCAGTTCTGGAACACAAACTGCCCGATTTCCTTTACCGAGCTCGGCAGATTCACATATTTGAGACTGGTGCAGCCATTAAATACATAACCGTTAATATTCTCCACTCCGTAGCCGAAGTTCACAGTAGTGATCTTGGTGTTGTTCTCAAAAGCCTGTTGATTGATTTGCGTAACACGGTAGCGGTTGCCGTTGTATGTCACATAGCCCGGGATATCGAGCGTGGTGAGCGAAGTGCTTGCTGTACTGGAAAGACCTTTCAAATAAGCAATATTCTCCTCGCTTGACGAAGAGGCCAAAGCGAGTTGAGAGTACTTGAAGTTGCCTATCTCAACATTGCTATAGTAGGTATAGGCACTGGCTGTCATGGCAAATGTCGCCACCATAAGGATGAGTAAAGATAGTCGATGTTTCATTGTATAAAGTTTTTTAGATTAATTATTTTCTATTCATTGCAAAAATAGGAAATTTGTTCAAATAATCCAAATTTAGGCGGTCTTCTGCTTCACATTCACACCTTGTGCCATTCTGAATTGGTGTTGTGTGTAATTGATATGGTGGGCAAGGGCAGGCTGGCCATAACTTTGCAGCGTGATTCAAAAACTCTAAACCCTCAACTCTAAACTCTAAACCATTTACTTATGAAAAACGATCAAGAACTGAACGATGTGCTGTGTGAAGCACAGGTGGCGGGCGATGCCGTGGCACCCGATCAGGTTTGCGACCCTGAGAGCGAACCCCAGCCTGCCGACACCGCTCCCGCGGAGCAACCTCCCGCATCCTTTGGCGAGATGGTGGCTCAAGTCGCCAAGCAGCTGGGGCTGAGCGATGCCATTGCCAGCGTGGTGGAGGAGGTGCTTGCCCCGCTGGAGCAAGGCCGACTGAGCCCGAATGTGGTGAAACTCATTGCGCAGGCCATAGGCCGCGACGAGGACCTGAAGAACGCCGAAGCGGCCGGTTACTTGCGTGGCCGCAACGAGAAGATTGAGATTGTGAACCGCACCGCTGTGCCTCCTGAGGCCGAGGTGAAACCGGCCGCGTTCCCACGCTATGCGAAGCGCAGTTTCTGGGACGACTTATAGCCCCACAGCTCACTCAACTTCTCGACTTCTCGAAAATTCGAAAATTCGAATACTCGAAAACTCGAATGCTCGATTATTTGATCTTTTTTACAAATCTCTATTTCTACTTTTTTAAAATTTTAAACACCATGAAAACAAAATTCTTTGAACGAGTCAAATGGCTCAAACGCAATGTGAAACTGCTTGTGCTGCTCCTGGTAGTACTGTTCCTACTGTTCATTTCGTGCTCCCTGCCCGATGGTGGCGGTGCCCAACTCGCTATGGCGCTGGTGACCGGCGTGGCCGGCGGCAAGCATGTGGTTGACGGTCCACTCACAACCGATGTGACGCGCGAAGCCGCCCCTGAGCTGCTGCTCAATGAGATTGACCGACAGATTGTGAAAATTCGCCCCATGGCAACTCCCGTTGACCAGCTCTCGCGCTGTGCCGGCAGCAAGCACGCGGGTTCGATGATTGTTGACTATCACAATGTGGACACGAAGCCCACGAGCGCCAAGTTGCGCACCTCGTATGTGGCTCCGGCCACCGAAGACGACGTTGACAGCGATGCCTCGCGCGTCAAGCTCTACACTGACAACGACAACATCTTTGATGCCACCGATACCATTCTGGTGCAAGGCGTGAGCGGCTATAATGCCGACGGCACGCTGTCGAGCAACGAACTGGTGCTCTATGTGACCTCGCGAGACGAGGAAGGAGGTATCTATGCCATGCCCGTTAACGGTAAGAAGATAGGCGACTTGGAAAACTGTATGCCCTCGCTGAGCAGTGGCACGACACTCATACGCATGGGGCGTGCTGCAAGCGAACTCGATGTGATGTCGCCTCAATTCGAGTCTCTGCCACAAAAGGCTCGCCAGTTCTGTCAGATTTTCAAGATGCAAATTGAACAGTCAACGCTGCAGAAACTGTCGAACAAAGAAGTGCCCTGGACTATGAGCGACCAGGAAGAGGCCGCCATCTACGATATGCGTCTGGGCATGGAGAAGTCGTTCTTGTTCGGTGTCAAGAACCGCATCTGGGATCCTATCAAGAAAGAGAATGTGATGTTCACCGGCGGCATTTGGCACCAAGCCGGCAAGACCTTCAACTACGACGAGGACTCGCTCACGCAAGAGTCGGTCATTGACATGATGCGCGAGGCGTTTACCGGCAACGCCGGCAGCAAGCGCAAGATTCTGCTGGGCGGTTCCGGGCTCATCGGTAGCCTTAACAAGCTCAATTACACCAAGGTGGTGACTGCTGCCGAGAGTGTGACCAAGTGGGGCATTGACTTCAACCAGTTGCGCTCCAAGTTCGGTACGCTCTATGTGCTGCTGAGTGAAATCTTTGATGAGGTGGGCATGGCCGACAACGGGCTCATCATTGATCCGCAGTACTTGCAAAAGTATAGCCATATCCCCTTCACGACCGAGTCGCTTGACTTGAAGAAGAGCGGCGTGCGTAATGTGGACGCTCTGGTGCTCACTGAGGCCAGTTGCTTGGTGCTGCGCTATCCCAAGGCTCACATGCGCATCGTGATGCAATAAGGCCTGGTGACCAGGGTCTGATGATGGGCTAAACTCATAGTCAAAAAGTGACCCAAAATGCGCCTAATCCCCAAATTTACATGAAATTCGGGGAATATAATCCCCAAATTCACGCGAATTTGGGGATTTCGTCGTTTATTTATGAGGCCGAATGCAATTGGTAATTCATCTCATGCCTTGTGAAAATTAGAAGCCAATGAGGAATTAATTGACCGAATTTGGGTAAAATTGCAAAAGTTTTGCATAAAGATTCGTTGAAAATGATAAATTATTTTTTACCTTTGCGGCTTAAAATCATAATCAAAACTTAATAAAGTAATCACACAATGAAAAAGATTTTTGTCATTTTAGTCGTTGCCTTGGCTGCAACACTTAACCTCAGTGCCCAAAATGAGTGGAAAAACGAGATTGGTGTCTCTTATGGCTTCGGCACATTCACCGATATGAGTTCGTCGTATCTTAAGGGAATTTTCTCGGGCAAGCAAACGAACTATATTGGAGCCTTTGGAGCGGAATATTTCCATCGGCCCAATGCAGGGGCGCTCGGTGTGGGTCTTGTGGGCACATTTAGCACCTGCAAATGGAACGATAGCGACAAGGCACGCACCAAATACTTCAGCATCATGCCCGCTGTGAAGTATAACTGGATGAATCGCGAGCACATCAGTCTGTATTCAAAAGTGGCGCTCGGTGTGCTTATAGGCATGGAAAATATTGACTCCCAAGATAAGACAAAGGCGGCGTTTGCCTGGCAGGCTTCGGTGATGGGCGCCGAGTTTGGCAGTGCTTTCAGGGGATTCCTTGAATTGGGATTTGGTGAGCAAGGTCTCCTTGTGGCCGGATTAAGATATAAGTTCTGAAACACCCACCCCCGTCGGGTCTAATAGTTGTTTCCGAAAAAATGCAGGGCGGAGCCTCGGTGTGAGGTGTCCGCCCTGTGTGGCTTTGCTTAGCGGCAGAATTGCGCTGAAGGCACGTGCGCCGGTCGGGGGTTAGCCGTGATGGTGGCAGCAGCCCTCACCGTGCTCGTGGTGATGACCGTGGTCCTCGCCATGGCAGCAACCCTCGCCGTGCTCGTGGTGATGGCCGCATCCGTCGCCGCATCCGTCGCCACAACCGTCGCCACAGTCTTCGCAACCGCAGCCGCAGTGGTGCTTGGGCGGGTTGAGCTCCTCGGGCGTGGCGTCGCGCACGGTGAGCACGGTGCCGACATAGCGCACGGTCTCGCCGGCGAGTTGATGGTTGAAGTCGATGGTCACCTTGTCGTCGGTAATTTCCTCGACGAGTCCGTCGATGCGGTAGCCGTCGGCCGTCTGCATGGGCACCATAGCACCCACAAAGACTTTTTCGCTGTCAAACTCACCGTTGACCTTGAAGATGTCCTTGTCAATTTGCATAATCATGTTGGGATCCTTGGCGCCAAAGGCTTCCTCGGGAGCGAGCGTGAAGTCGAAAGCGGCACCCTGTTCCAGGTTCTCGATGCGCTTCATGAATCCATCGATCATGCCCTGGTCTAAGCCAAAGACGAACGAGTCGGGTCGTTGCTCGGTGAATTTGAATACTGATGCCTCACCATCGTTGTCCACGACAAAAATCTCGTAGGCAAGTTGCACAAATTTGCCAAATTTGATTGTTTCCATATTGATAATTGTGGTTTATAAATTGATTACGAGTGAATAAAATAGAGTACAAAATTACATTATTTTTTCATAAGCGACACCAGCGCGGGTGCATTTTTTGCGAGAATGTTTGCAAATGCGGCGAAAAAACACTAATTTTACGCAAAATAATAAAACTGATATCACTCTAATATCGAAAACAACTATGATGACAAAATTTTCTTTATTCATTCCCACACGATTCATATTCGGTGCAGGTGAACTGCGCCAACTGTCAAAAATAAAATTGCCCGGCAAGCGCGCTTTGATTGTAATTTCGTCGGGTGGCTCCATGCGCAAGCACGGCTATGTGGATGCTGTGAAAGAGCAACTGTGGAGTGCCGGTGTGGCCTGCGAAGTGTTTGACAAGGTACTACCCAATCCCATACGCAAGCATGTGATGGAAGGGGCGCGGATGTGCCGTGAGAGCCAGTGCGACTTCGTGATAGGATTGGGCGGCGGCAGTTCCATCGACACCGCCAAGGCAATCGCTGTGATGGCTTGCAACGACGGTGACTTGTGGGATTATGTACCCGGCGGTTCGGGAAAGGCGATGCCCTTTGACCGTGCATTGCCCATTGTCGCAATTCCCACGACAGCCGGCACCGGCACCGAGATAGACCCATGGGCTGTGATTACGCACGAGGAACTGAACGAGAAGGTAAGTTTCGGTTTTGAGCAGACCATTCCACAAATAGCCATCGTGGATCCGGTGATGATGCTTTCTATACCACCAAAACTCACTGCTTATCAAGGTTTTGATGCATTTTTCCATGCAGCCGAGGGTTACATAAATCGCACCTGTCACACCCCCATAAGCGACATTTATGCTCTAGAGGCCATCAGGTTGCTCTACAAGTACTTGCCGGCGGCCGTTGCCGACGGTAGCGATGTTCATGCCCGCTGCAAGGTGGCGTGGGCGAGCAGTCTTGCCGGCATGGTTGAGAGCACAAGCCGCACTACCGGTGAGCACGCGCTGGGTAATGTGATGAGCGGCTACTATCCTAAATTGCCGCACGGAGCTGCATTGATTGCCATCTCGAATGCCTATTTCAAGACCTTCAAGAACGACAGTATGAAGCGCTACATGAAGATGGCCGAGAAGATGACGATGCAAAAGGCGGCTCGTCCCAGCGATTTCCTGGACGCACTTGCCATCATGCAGCGCGAGTGCAACGTGGACCGCATCAAACTGAGCGAGTGGGGGATTACTCCGGCTGATTTTGAGCGTTTTGTGGATACGGCTATCGCAACGGGCGGAAGCAAGTTTGACTATGACCCGCGTTTCCTGAACAAGGAAGAGCTGATAGACATCTATTATCAGTCTTATAAATAGTCGTTGCATGCTTTAACCCAAACCCTAATGACCAAATTTGGTTAACGCAATTCGGTAAGCCCAAAATGGGTTGATAATGCATAAAGAAGGGGCGGTTTGTATAGCCGCTCCTACTATTTTTAATTAGTTTTTTCATAAAAAACTACAAAAAATGGTTCTTTTGTGAAATAAAATGCATAACTTTGCAAAAAAAATTATGCAATAGTAAATCATGCCCAATCAAATAACAGAACTGAACATGAGCGATGTGCCCACCTTGTCGTCAGGTATTAAATACTATGACGAGGATGTGGCATTTGCCGACCACATTATGAGTATTCCCTCGCTTCAACGTACATTCAAGGTCGGTTTTTTGGCGTTTGTGTTCTGTCTTGACGGAACACTCCAAATCTCGCTGAACGGCAAGCGCTATGAGCTGCAGGCTCACGATGCCCTGTTTGTAAATTCCAATACGGTTGTGAGCGACATTGAGCGTGATGAAGCATTTACCTGTAAAATCATAGCTGTCACATCAGACTTTGGACTCAATTTCATCAACAATACAATCTTTGACTCCATCACGCGCATGACCGAGAACCCCTTAGTGCATTTCACTGAGGAGGAGATGAATCTGATGGTGCGCTACTATGAACTTGCCATCTACAAGATTGATCATCCCAACGTAAATTATGGGCGAGAAACGCTCATAGATATACTGCGTTGCTATGCGCTGGACTTGTTGTCAAGCATTAGCCGGCATGTTGAGGAGAGCTCAGTGATGCTACGTCAGGGCGATAAGTTGTTTCACCGTTTTGTCATACTTCTTGCCAAGAATCCTGACAACGAGCGCAGCGTCAAGTGGTTTGCCGACCAACTTTATGTCTCACCCAAGTATCTCACAAGCATTTGCAAGAACAAGTCGGGCAAGACAGCAAGCGAACTTATCACAATGGCGATAGTTGGTCGCATTAAGCAACATTTGCAGTATAGTGCGATGAGCATTAAGGAGATAGCGACCATCATGAATTTCGACAATCTTTCATTCTTTGGCAAGTATGTAAAGAAGCATTTGGGCATTTCGCCCACCAATTACCGCAACAAGATAGGCTACGGACGATAGGTGGCTAATCATGTGTGATTAACATGGCGCGAGAAGCGTCGTGGGGCTTAATTTTGTGGCGTATTAACCCCAAAATCACACAACCATGAAACACTTTACCATCAATGAACTTACACGCTCGGCCACAGCACAGCGGCTGGGCATAGACAACACCCCTCCGGCTGAAGCGCTGGCGCACCTTGAGGCACTGGTGGAGCATGTACTTGACCCCTTGCGCGAAGCCTGGGGCGGTCCCATTCATGTGAATAGCGGCTATCGTTGCCGAGCCTTGAACAAGGCGGTGGGTGGTGCGGCCGGCAGTCAGCACATGCGCGGCGCGGCCGCCGATATCACGGTGGGCAGCCGTCTTGACAATGCACGGCTTTATCGCTTGTTGCAACAACTTGACTTACCGGTGGACCAGGCAATTAATGAACGCGACTTTGCCTGGATTCATGTCTCTTATGGGCCTCGTCATCGCCGCGAGTATCTTGCTTTGAGATAATGATTTCAAGTATCCTAAAGAGGCTAAGCTACTTTAGAAACTTGTCTAAATTTTAAATTAACTACACAACCATGGAAAACTACAAGAATAACGCAAACGATGCCGTAATCCTTGCCGCCTATCGGGCATGGAGCGCGGCGCATGGCTTGCGTGCCGACAGGCTACGCAACAAGCGATTTACCTATGGCGACCAGTGGATTGACACTACGGTCGATGCACATGGCCGTACGCTCACCGAGTGGGAGCGTTACACCTCTGACGCAGGCGGCGCTCCCATTACCAACAATGTGTTGCGCCAGTTGGTCAAGACCATTGTGGGTCGATTTCGCTCCCAGCATCTCAAGGATGCACCCGTCGAGTCGCATTTGGCGCAGGTGCATAGTGAGAATTGTTTGGATGAACTTGACAGCCGCACGCTCGAGGAGTTTCTGATTTCGGGCTGTTGCGTGCAGCGTGTGGACGTGCAAGAGAATTTATGTCACAAGCAGGTGAATGTCAGCCAGGTGAATGTGAACCGTTTCTTTATGAACGCGCCGCTTGACCCGCTGTGCCGCGACTGCGAGATTGTGGGACAAGTGCACGATTTGAGCATGGCTCAGTTGCTGCAACGTGTGGCCCACGGCTCGCGCAAGAAGGCGGCGTGGGTGCGTCGTGTGTACACTGAAAATATGGCCGATCGAACCGCTGCCTTTACAGCGGCTCTGGGTGCTGATTCGGCAACGGGTCAGGACTTCTGGTATGGCCGTTCAGGCAAGTGTCGCGCCATTGAGGTGTGGACACTTGAGAGCCAGGAGGTGCTCGTGTGCCACGACCGTACAACGGCGCAACTCCAAGTGTTGCCGCTGGCTGAGGCCCGCCGCATCAAGCCCGGTGACGATGTGTCGGTGCGTTGGGACATCGCCATGCGCTGGCAATGCCGTTGGTTCGCTCCAAGCGGCGAGTTGCTTGACACCTATGTCTCGCCCTTTGCTCATGGCAGTCATCCGTTTATCATTAAACTCTACCCGCTGACCGATGGCGAGGTGCATAGTTTTATTGAGGATGTGATTGACCAGCAAAAGTACCTCAACCGGCTCATTACCCTGGTTAACCACATTATGGATGCCAGTGCCAAAGGAGTGCTGCTGTTCCCTGACACCGCTATCCCCAATGGCTTCACTTGGGACGATGTGCGTGCCGTGTGGCGCAACTGCAATGGGGTGCTGCCTTACACACCCGGCATGGATGCCGCCAAGCCCGAGCAGATTTCAACCAATGCCACAAACATTGGGGCTTACGACATGATTCAGCTGCAAATGCGGTTGCTTGAAGAAATATCAGGCGTTTCGGGCGCCTTGCAGGGTCGCAATGTCAATACTTCAGGTAGCGCGACGCTCTATCAGAGCCAGGCCGACAACTCCAACATTGCGCTTGCCGACATTTTCGAGACCTTCAATGCATTCCGCTCAATGCGCGATGCCAAAATCCGAGGACTGTAAACCTCGTGTTTTTATTGTTCGATTGTTGCCAATGAAAGAGGGTGTGCCACGGCACACCCTCTTCTTCTTGCGTCAAGTTATTGCTTAGAAAACTTAGTTGTTAATACCCAGAATGAGGTTGATAATCAAAGTAACATCCATCACACTCACAGCGTCATCATTGTTTACGTTGGCGTTGTCGTAGATGAACGGATCGGGGTTCTTGCCCAGGATGTAGTTGATGACAGTTGTCACATCGTTTACATTCACCTCACCGTCGCCGTTAGCGTCACCGGGAATGATGACCGGAGGCAGGATGGTAGCGTTGAGGGCCTTGATGCTGTAAGCGTCGGCAGTGATGCGCAGTTGCTCCTCGCCACCGCTTTGCTCAACGGCGCGCGTGATGAGTGCTTCGAAATCAACGGCCTCGCCCACGGCATTTGTCAGCAGTGAATCAACGGCACTGATGTCAACCAGAATCTCACCTTCGAAAGCGGGATTGATTCTGTCAGAGACGATGAACTTGCCATTGCCCTGATACTCGGCACCGGTGATGTGAGCTACCTCATTGACCTGTGGACGATAGAAGAAGTAGGTCAGTGTGTCGATGGTCTGCGTCTGGCTTTCACCGAAGTTGCAAGGCGTGTAGGTGTTGTAGGTTATTGTGCCGGCGGTTTCACCCTTGATGGGTTCCACAACCAGTTGCAGTGTGGGATTGAGGACATCGATGAGTTTACCGGTCACATTGCTCAACACGGAGCCTGCGGTATAATCCTCTACATTGTTCATGCCCACAATCTTCACCCAATCGCGCTGAGAGGTTGGACCCCACTCATTATTTACAAAGTCGACATATTCCACCAGTTCGTCGCCTTCCAGTCCGTTGTTGGGATGCTGCATCTCGTTGGCATCCATGCTGGCATTGAAGGCGTAGAGGGCATCGTCGAGAACATAACCCACGGTCAGGTTTTCGTTGACATTGTAGTACTTGTCTTGCTCGCCCTTGACTACCTCGCTCAGCAGAGCCTCGGTAATGTCTTCAGTCTTGTGCGAGACACCGGGATACTTGAAGTCGGCGAAGTTCACTTGCGGCGACATGTCGATGGAGTTCTCCCAGCCGTTGTTGATGCTGATGTCGTTGTAGTAGTAGCCGCCTTTCACATAACCGCCACTCGGGTGACCGTCGGCAGAACTTGACCAGCTCCATTGTTCCTCGTGATTGTTGGGGTTCATGCGCTGGAAGAGGATTTCGGTGCCATTTTCAGCAGCAATCTCATCGTTGCTCCACTTGTAGATGTTGTTGCCGCCATTAGTGCTACCTATTTTCTTGAAAGGCATCTTGTCGCCAACGCCACTAACCATGACTTGCAGCCATGCATTGTCGGCATCCCAGCGGTCTTTGCGCGGTTCGAAGAGGATGAACGACTGGTGCTTGTCAAGTCCGGTGACGTTGATGTAGCGGTTGTCGGCATCCCAGGTGAGATACACATCACCGCTCAGTCCGGTGATGTCCTCGGTTTGGTTAGCGGTTCCGCTGTTGCCGTTGTTCAGGATGGCTGTGCACGACTCCATGCCCGGGAATTCGGCATAATACCAAGTGTAGCCGTCCTCGTCCTGTACCGTCTGGTCAAGCAGTTTGCCGCTCCAGTTGGTGAACGCTTCATCGGTCGGTGCTGTGCCCACCACGTCGCACACATACATGTGAGGAGCGCGGTTGCTGCGTACAAAGATGCGTGTGCCGGGATAGGCTGAGTACTGGATGATGTAGGTGCGGGTAATCGGGTTAATCACTTCACCGTCCTTGAGGATGCCTGCGCGAAGCACGTGCTCGCCGCTGCCGGTGATGCGCACTGACGCGGTACCGTTGTTAGATGTTGACACTTGCGGGCTGTCGGCAGTAGGTTCAGAGCCGTCGATGGTGTAAACGATGGTGACGTCGCCTACGCTGGCAGTCAGGCCCACGTTCACGGTCATGTCGCCGTCGTAGATGCCCGATTCCTTATCGGCGGTCAGCGTGAGAGCCGTGCCAATGTACTGTTCGGTCACATCAATGGGCTGGTGGTTGACATAGATGAAGTAGCGGTCGCCGGTGATGCCCGTGATGGGGTGCGATTGTGAACCGCCGTCCCAGTTGATAATCAGGTTGTAGTATTCGCCATTTGAGTAGTCGGGCAGCGGGAAAGTTTTGCAGTGCCACTTGGTGTCGCCCACAGTCTTCATTTCGGTGGTCTTGTTGCCGGCCCAATCGCCATTAGGCTTGTAATCTTTGTTGTTGCTCCACAGATACAGGTTGGGAGCGTCGTCGGCCTTGACGTAGATGGTTACTGTGTTGGCGTCGCTACCGTTCTCGGCATAGGTGTTTGAGACAATGCTTTGCACCACATTGCCGGTGAGCACGCCCACTTTAAGACGGGTGGTCTCGGTGAAGGTGAAATCTTGTCCGCTCATGCCGGTGATTTGGCTGCTGGCGGGAGTGGGGTCGGTGCCATCGGTGGTGTAAACCAGGGTGATGTCGCTTGCCGATGGCTTCACATTCACAGTAATGCTGCCATCAAAGCCGCAGGTGCTCCTGCTGATGATGGGATAACCCGTGATTAGCGGAGCCTTGGTGTTGTTCTGCCAGTCGAGTCCGCTGGTGATGCTGTAACGACCCACTGAAGTGCAGAACACTTCTTGGAATCCTTCAGGAACGCCTTCCATGCTCACAGCGTCGCCCAGCTGGAAGCAAACCTGTCCGTTAGTGCCTTGCACCACCCACGCGATGCCGTTGTTACCCGGCTTGCGCACTTCCACAATCTCACTCATGTTGTGCACACCGGCGGCGCGGCGGGCCTTGATCATGTTGCAAATGTTGTGGTGCCAGCCATTGTCGCCGCTGATGATGCCGTGCATGAAGTGCGGATAGAACAAGCAAGGTGTGCCCGGCATGGCAAGAATAAAGGCGTTAGCCTCCTCGATGCTGTTGGTTGTGCGGTGCTGATAGTTATAGTTACTGCCGTCGGTGGGTAGGTCCTTGAAGGTGTCGTGATTATCGACGAAGGTCACTGCATAGCGACGCATGTCGTGGTCGCCAATCATGCCGGCGCCTTCCAGGCAACGGTAGTCACCGTAGTTAAATGCTTGGTTGATGGCGTTCATCAATGGGAAGTCGAAGGCGGCACTCTGGTAGTTGCCCTCCATTGATGTGCTGCCAATCCAGCTGGTGATGTTGGCTATGTCGCCCCAATATTCGCCCACGCTGAAGGGGGGACGCAGGGTGGTGTTGTACTCACCATAGTGGATGCCTTCGAAGCCCATGGCGTAGTCGTAGCGGAACCCCAAATAGCCCAGGTTGTTTCTCAAGAAGTCGAGGTATTTCACCACCTTGGCTTGCGTGGCGGGATTGTGGTGCTGAATGTCGCGGGCCCACTCGCCCTGGCCACCGCAGTCGGGACCGCCGGTAGGATGACCGCCGTTGTAGGCGCTCTCGTCGTCGCTGCACACATCGTTGGTGTCCCAAGAGATATACTCGCTACTGTTTGGGTCAACGGTTTGACCACCACGAATTTGTTCCCAATTCAGACCGGCAAACTGTCCGGTGTAAAGCTCTGTGGGGAAGTCAAGATTGGCTTTTGAGGAGTTGTAGGTAATGGTACCGTCGTCGCTGGTGAATGTCCAGGTTCCGAAGCAGCCACGGTGGTTAGCCACCACATCTTCAACGGCACCTGTGCCGGCAGTGCGGTAGGCACTGATGAGGGCACGCAATTCAGCCTCGGTGCCAAAGTAGGACTTGGGCGTGAAGGTTCTGATTTCGTTGGTCGGATTCTCGTCGGTGTAACTACCCCAGTGATAAGTGTAGGTCCAGGGATTGTCGACATTATCCATGCCGTGATGGAAATAGAATACCGGCACAAAACCCATGCAGTCGGGCTGATTAATAATGTTGTCGTTCTGGAACTCGAATGTGGTGCCGTTGCGCCAGGCTCGCACAGCGTTACGCCCGCTGGTATCCTGACTCTTGTTGAACACGCTTGTGGGCGGGCAAATGGTTGAACCGCTTTGCGGCAGCCACAGCAAGTCGATGTAGGGAGCGATGTCGTTGATGTGCTCAAGCAGACTGCTCCAGGTGGTCAAGGGCACCTGCCATTCCTCGGCTTCGAGAGGCCATCCGGCACCGTACATGGTGGCCCAGGTGTAGCCGGGAGCGGGTGCCATGTCGTCGTTAATCAAATAATTGAGGGCGCCACCTTGAGGACCATTGATTGGAGTCTGTGTCCAACTGTCCCAGAAGAAGCCCTGCAACATCACACCGCCATAGTTGGCGGGCCAGCCTTGCGCCATTGCCAGCGTGGGCAGTAGCAAGGCAAATGCAATGGTAAGTAGTTTCTTTTTCATAGAGTAATGGTTATTGATAGTTTATAGTTGATATTTTAAGTTTGGTTATAATCAGCGAAATTTACACATTTTTTTGCGATAATTCATAATATTTTTTATAAAAATTCATAAGCTATTTATGCAATCGTTTGCATTTTGGTGTTCATTTATTCTGGTTTTTGTGCGTCGTGGTGGCCGGTTGGTGGTGCGCATAAAAACAGTGTACCGCGCTTGCTCAGTGAGGCAAGCGCGGCACACGTTAGCGTTTCTAGCTCAGAAATCAGTGGGCGATTAGAGCTTGTAGTCCAGGTTGTCGCTGCGGGTAGCATCGCCACGACTTGACACTTTGTAGCCAAACGACTTGCCGCTTGCGTTCTGGATGGTCTTGACCACGTCACTCTTCTTGGTAGCAGCGTTGCTGATGATGGGAGTGCTCTGGGTCACGCCTGCGCCGTTGCTGGTCGACATCACAATAGTTCCGGTGGTGAACAGGTTGTAGACCTCCATGGTGAGCGACTCAGCATCCTTGGCCTGGAAATTCCATTGGAAACCGAACTCAGAGGGCAGTTTACCACTCACACTCTTTTGCCACGAAGTGCCTGAGTTGACGGTCTCAAACTTGATTTTGCCGTTATCTTTATAGTAGATAACCACACCATCGACAGCGTCAAAGAAGTTTTCGCCGAACGTGATTGAGTAAGTGGCGTTAGCGGTCACATCGGGTTCGTCGTCGCCACATGAGGTGAATGCCAAACCAGTTGCTATGCAGCACACCAGGGCTGCCAAATAGAATAATGTCTTTTTCATTGTTGTGAAATATTTGTTGTTTGATTTATAAAAATCGTATTCCATTACTTGCCGCAAAGTTATTTCTTTTTTTTTAATCCCGCACACTCAGAATTGTTTTATTTCCTTAAAAATGATACTCTTGTTTTAATGGTATTATATTTTTACTTAACTTTGCATAAAAATAAAAATCAGAAAAACCTATACACGCAATCTTATGAAACGACTACAACTCATGCTCTCGCTCGTGGCCTTTGCCCTCGTGACGATGGCAACTCCCCGCACCGAGCAGCAGGCACGCGATTTGGCTCTCAACTTTATTAATACGCATCCTGCAGCGAGCCACATGCCGGCTACCGGCCCGCGCGCAAGTTTGCAACTGGCCTACACCCGTCAAGTTCAGGGTGAGGCACCGGCCTTTTATGTCTACAACCTGCCCGCAGCCGGCTATGTGCTGGTGAGCGGTAGCGACCGCACGGCTGCCGTTCTGGGCTATGCCGATGCCGGAACGTTTGACCCCACCGACATTCCCGAGAACCTGCAAGCATGGCTCGATGACTACGCGTCACTCATCAGTGCCATTGAGCGTTCGCCTGAAGGTGCCGTTCTCACGTCGGCCGGAGCCACGCAGCCCATTGCACCGCTACTGGGCGAGACCAAGTGGAATCAAGGAGCACCTTATAATAATATGTGTCCCACCTATGTCAAGGACGGTGAGACCAAGCATGCCGTTACAGGTTGCGTCGCCACTGCCATGGCGCAGGCCATGTATTACCACAAATGGCCCACAAAAGGCACCGGCAGTTACTCTTACTCTTGTATTCTCAACAAGGACTCGAACCAGGTCGCCAACTTGAGTGCCAACTTTGCCAACTCAACCTACGCCTGGGACTTGATGACGCCCACCTATGGCGACGACAGTTCAGTCGAGTCGCAGGATGCTGTTGCCAAGCTTATGAGCGATTGCGGCATCTCGGTGAATATGGTCTACGGCAGCAGCAGTAGTGCCGCCACCCGTCGTGCCATGTGTGCGCTGGGCTCTTATTTCAAATATGACAAGACCATGCGCTACCTGCGCCGCGACTGTTACACGCTCAACGAGTGGACCTCGTTCATCAATGGCGAACTTGAGGCCAATCGCCTCATCATCTATTCCGGAACCACTGCCTCGGGAGGCGGCCATGCCTTTATACTGGACGGACGTGATGATAGCGGCTATTATCACATTAACTGGGGCTGGAGCGGCAAGTCAAACGGCTACTTCCTGATTTTTGAACTCACCCCCAGCCAGCAGGGCATTGGCGGTAGCAACGGCGGCTACAACAATGCGCAAGGAATGATTGTAGGCATGAAACCCGATGCCGGAGGAGTCGCCACTTACTCGGTCTACGCCAGCGAGTTCTACACTGAGTCAACCAGAGTCAAGAAAGGCTATAGCGCCACTTTCCAGTCCAAGAGCATGGTGGGTGTGTGCACCGACTCCCCGGTGAGCACCACCATTGTGCGCAAGGTGCAAGTCTACAATTCGGCAGGCACAGTGGTCGCCACATCGTCTTATTCCTCCACATCGACCATGACGATGAAGCCTAACTACAGCTATAACCGGCAGGATAATGTGACCATTCCGTCGTCGCTTGCCGTGGGCAAGTACACTGTGCGCCTTGTCTACGAGAGTGTCGATGGTTCCGTCAAGGACTTTGTGGAAGTGGGCCGTGGCCCTCACCAGTATGTGAACATGGAGGTCAAGAGCGACGGCTATGCCTACTTTACCGATGCCGATTACGCTTCAGCGCTCCATGTTGACTCACTCTCGATTATGAATCAGGCGCTTGCTAATCAGCAGGTC
Source organism: uncultured Bacteroidales bacterium (assembly GCA_946412245.1). Classification (GTDB taxonomy): domain Bacteria; phylum Bacteroidota; class Bacteroidia; order Bacteroidales; family Muribaculaceae; genus Sodaliphilus. The sequence continues at coordinate 52,094 of CAMKGM010000011.1, read as the reverse complement.
TATGTTAGGACGACGCTGAGCAACACCGTGGGCGAGTATTATGGCGATGTGTACTTCGCGATGCTCAACTCCAGCGGCGCAGTTGCATCGGAGAGTGCATCGGCGAGAGTGGATGTGCAGGCCGGCTGTACCATGAACCGCGAGATGGTCTTTACCGCTCCCGCTACCCCGGGAACCTATACCCTTGCCATGCTCGATGCCGACAAGGCTGTGATTCCCGGCACAACGCTGAGCGTGACTGTGGGAGCTGAACCCGCCCCCTTTGCGCTGAGCATTCAGCAGGCTCTCCAGCCCGCCAATGCCACGATGCCCGCCAGTTGCATTCAGGGCTCGGCTACCGTGAAGAACAATGGCGGCGTGTTCAATGGCACGCTAGAACTGATGATCCTCAATATCGACAACACGACCATCGTAACCCGATTCTACACGCCCTTCCTCACCATTGCCGGCGGCAAGACGGCAACGCTCTCGTTCAGTTCGCCATTCCCGAACGGCGTGCAGGGTAAGCAATATCGCATGGTGCTGCGAGACCCGCACGATACCTCAACCAACAAGATGTGGGGTAGTGCCCAGGTCTTCACTGTGGGCGAGGAGCCGACGGTTACCATCAAGCCCGGCGATGTGAACGAGGACGGCGAAGTAAATGTGAATGATGTTACAGTGCTCATCAACTACATCTTAGGCAAGAATCCCGAAACATTCAATGCAGAGGCCGCTAATTTGAATGGTGACGGTGGCATAAATGTCAATGATGTGACGATGCTCATCAATTTGATTCTTGGCGTGCAATAATTGGCCCCCATTCTCGGGTGCGGTTTTTGTGCCAAAACTCCAATCACGGCCCTATATCAATTGACCCGCACAGTCTTCCGGTTTCAGTAGGTTTTGCCACTGAAGTCGGAAGATTTCGTTTATTCCGTTTCCGAGATTTTTAGTGTACTGACCTTTTCCATTTTTTCATGCATTTTTATGCAACTACCATTTACTTCCTATTGTAATTGTAAACTTAGTAGACCGAAATTAGTAGTTTTCGCATTTTTCTATGATTTTTAATCCCTAAATCTTTGGAAATTATATATTTGTAACTACTTTTGCTACGCTAAATTTATAAAAACCGAACACATGATTGCTCGAAATTCAGAATTAACCAATCGTGAGCTTGAGGTTCTCAAGCTCTTGTCCAGTGGTCTAAATAGTAAGGAAATATCGGAACAGCTGTTTATATCGACTAACACAGTTGAGTATCACAGGAAACAATTGCTCCGAAAAACCGACTCACGCAATGTGGCCGAACTCATTGGCAACTGCTACCGTCGCGGAATCCTGAAGATAGACTAATGTTGACCATCACGTCTGTTTTCAGTCGGCAATGAAGATTGGGCAGGCGATAGTAATGTCCTAACAAGCCAGGGCGAGTTTACTAACAATGATTACAAGCCTTTCACGCGAGTGCAAGGCTTTTTTTGTTGCCTTGATTAAACCCAAATCTTAATGAGTGGCGCGGTGTATCAGTGCGCAGGCTTGAGTTTGAATCCCACCATCACGTCGCGGTAGTTGTTGCTCAACTTGGTGAGCGACTTGAGCGTATCGCTTTTCTTGAGTTTGCCCAGCAGTCGCATCATGTTGAGCAGTTTGTCGGCATCGAAGAGCAGGTGCAGGTCCTTGCCGTCGCGCCGCGCGTGAGCCACAATAGGAACGCCGTGCCAGCGGAATTCCAGTCGGCCTGACTGCGGGTCAAAGGTGTAGTCGCCGCTCACATTCTGTCCCACGAGCCACAAGGTCCATTTGCCGCCGGCCGTGAGCGTGAGCGATGTCCATCGTTTTTTCAGTTTGAGTTTGTTGTAGGCTTTTTTCAGCCCTTTCTTGAGTTTGCTTTTGGCGATGGGTTTGCCCAGTTTGCTCACAAATCCGGTGCCCTTGGCATCGACACTGGGTTCGTCGTATTGCCACTTGCCCGTCAGCGGGGCATTCACTTGCGCCAGTTGGGCTGCCAATTCCTGCTCCGAAGGGGCTTGGAGCGAGTCGCGCACGCAAGGCAAACTGTCGCTCATGAGTGGAGCGTCCTCAATTCGGGTGGTGTCGGGCGTTTGGCTGATTGAGGGCGGGGCGGCTTGTCCTGTCAATGCGGCCGTCAGGGACAGTAGCGCGATGGCCGTGGAGAGGATGGCAGAGCGGTTGCGGTGTGAGATGCTTGTTTTCATAGTGAGGGATGGAGTGAGGGATTATCGGATGATGGGCCAGGCGAATTGCTTGAGTTTCTTATCGAGTTCGCGCTCACGCCCATTCAAGTAGGTGTTGCACAACGCATGAAATTCCGCGCTGTGGTTCATGTGTTGCAAGTGAGCCAGTTCGTGGCAAATGATCAGGTCCACGAGTTCGGGCGTGAGGAACATGACATTGCGAGAGAGTTGAATCACGCGCTGCGGAGTGCAGTGTCCCAGTTTGGTGCGTCCGCGTCCCAACTCGAATGCTTTCACCTGCACACCCAGTTTCCGGGCGAGTTGTTCGGCATAGGGGAATAGTCGCTTGGGTGCTTCCTGTGCCATGACGAGCTGCAGTATGGACGAGATGTTTTTCTTGGCATAGGCCGAGTTGAAGTCGGTGTCGGCGGGTAGCCCCAGGGTGATGTTGTCGCCCTCATGCTTGATTGTGATGTGTCGCGGTTTCACGCTTTGCACACCCAGTGTCACTGTGCAGCCAAAGCATTGAACCACTTGTCCTTGAGCGTAGCTGAGCGAGGGTGCCTTCATCTTCATGATGCGCTCCCGATGCTCATCGATGAACTGTTGCAGATGTGGTACGGGGGTTCCCAGCGGTACATTGATTTGCAGCTGGTCGTCGTGCCACCGTGCGCTGATGGTGTGTGATCCGCGTCGGGTTTGCACCACGATGCGTCCCAATAGCTTGTCGTCGTAGTAGTAGAGCATGGTTCAGAGCTAATGATGTCGGTGCATTTTTCACTCCTCGCGGTTGCCCTTGCCCCACATGAGCTTGGTGCGCAGCGTGCTGGCAAAGTTATAGTCCTTGAGCAGCATCACCTGTGCTTGATGAGGGGCTCGGGTGATGGTCAGAGCCGTGCCGCTGGGCAGTACCAGCGACTCGCCGTCAATACTCACCTGGTAAAGTGCCGTGCGACTGTTAGTGGTGATGGTGAGCGAGGCATCGTCGCGTATCACCACGGGGCGCATGGTGAGTGCGTGCGGTGAAATGGGCGATAGCACCATGCACCGCGACAGCGGTTCAAGTACCGGGCCGCCCACGCTCAGGTTGTAGGCAGTGGAGCCTGTAGGGGTGCACACGAGCAGACCGTCGCCCTTGTAAGTGGTGAGCGGTGTTCCGTCAATGAGCACATCGACCTCAATCATCGACGAGGTGTCTTGCCGCAGCAGTGCCACCTCGTTCAGGGCATACGGGAACGCGGTGTCGTCGTCCAAGCGTTGCACCTGCAACATGGACCGTGGCTCAATGCGATAGTTTCCGCTCAGTAGTGCGTCGACCACCAGTTGGCTTTGGTTGATGTGTGCCGTGGTCAGGTAACCCAGGTGGCCCGCATTGATGCCCATGATGGGAATGTGGTGTGCGGCTACCACCTTGGCGGTACGCAGGAATGTGCCGTCGCCGCCAATGCTCAGCGCCACCATGTCGCTGTGAGGCTCCTCAAAGCGCTTCACGCGAGCGCAGAACGAGGCGTGATGAGTCTGTAGAAAGTCCAGGTACGACGGCTCCACTTGCACCTCTATGGAGTGCGAGAGCAGTTGGTCTACCAGGTGCTCAATGTCGGCCATCATTTCCCGGTGATATTCGTTGCCAAATAATGCTATTTTCATAATCTATCTAAAAATGCGTTTAAAAAGATGATAAAAAACGAAATTCCGACTAAAACGTTTTCATTTTTCATTAATTCCTCTTATTTTTGCATAGCCTTAGCGAAGGCAAAGATAACAATTATTTGTCAAACTAAGACTTGTTGACTTCCTAAAAGATTAGAAATGGTAAATTTAAGCGTAAATATCAATAAAGTAGCAACCCTGAGAAATGCACGTGGCGGCGATGTGCCCAACGTGCAGAGTGTAGCTGTCAACTGTGAGCGTTTCGGTGCCAATGGCATCACTGTTCATCCGCGCCCCGATGAGCGGCACATTAAGCATGAGGACGTGTTTGCCCTGCGTCCGCTCATTCGCACCGAGTTTAACATTGAGGGTTATCCTTCAGAAGATTTCATGAAGCTTGTACTCATGGTGAAGCCCTCGCAGGTCACTCTGGTGCCCGATGCACCCGATGCCCTGACCTCGTCGGCAGGCTGGGATGTGGAACCTAACCTTGAGTTCCTCACCAGCATTGTCGATCGCCTCAAAGAGAAAGGCATACGCACCAGCATCTTTGTGGGAACCGACGAGGAGAACATCAAGTGGGCCGCCAAGACCGGCGCTGACCGCGTGGAACTCTACACCGAACCCTATGCCAAGAACTATCACATTGATGCTGAAGCCGCTGTGGCCCCCTTTGCTGCCGCTGCCGAGGCTGCGCATCGTGTGGGACTCGGTGTCAATGCGGGCCACGACCTCAACCTCGAGAACCTCAAGTACTTCAAGGATCATGTGCCCTACTTGATGGAAGTGTCGATAGGCCATGCGCTCATCAGCGATGCCCTGTATTTGGGACTGGAGCAGACCATTAAGGCCTACAAGGAGTGCCTGAGGTGATAATAACAGAATTCAATTAACTCTACAATAATCTATTTATGACTTTAGCAAACTTAATTCTTGCACAAGCGACTGCTACCGCCGGCCAAGCCGCGGCAGCCCCCAGTCAGGTCGCCGACATGAATCTTTGGGAACTCGCCCTGAAGGGCGGCTGGATCATGATTCCGCTGGCATTGCTTGCCATCATCAGCATTTACATCTTTTTTGAGCGCTGTTTTGCCATCAAGTCGGTCAACAAGGAAGACAAGGGCTTCATGCAGCGCATTCGTGACTATATCCACGCCGGTCAGGTCGATGAGGCACTGCACTTGTGCCACAAGACCGACACCCCCTCGGCGCGCATGATTGAGAAGGGTATTACCCGCATTGGCCGTCCAATGAACGACGTGTTGGTGGCTGTTGAGAACGTGGGTAATATGGAAATCTCCACGCTCGAGAAAGGCTTCTCGTGGCTTGCTACCACCGCTGCCGGTGCTCCCATGATTGGTTTCTTGGGCACGGTGACCGGTATGGTCCAGGCATTCATGGCGATGGCCAAGGCCGGAACCAACGCCAACATCACCATCCTGTCGAGCGGCATCTACGAGGCGCTTGTCACCACCGTAGCCGGTCTTATCGTGGGCATCCTTGCGCTGTTTGCCTACAACTATCTCACCTCGCGCGTTAAGAAAGTCATGAACAAGCTCGAAGGCAGCACCATGGACTTCATGGACCTGCTCAATGAGCCGGTGAAGTAACCGTTAAACAGCAATTGAAATGGCATTAAAACGACAACACGACCAACTGTCGATGTTCAGCATGGCTTCAATGACCGATGTCATTTTCCTGCTGCTCATCTTCTTCATGGTGACGTCGACATTCGTATTCCCGTCGGCACTCGAAATCAATCTGCCGCAGAGCAGTCAGACGACGACGCTCAAGCCCAGTACGCGCCTGTACATTGACGAGAATCAGCAACTGCTCGTGTCGCAAAACGACTCGCTGCGTGTTGAGGAACCGCGTCCGTTGCCTTACGAGCAACTCGAGGGCTTCCTGCTCGCCGTCAAGAATGAGAGTGGTCCCGACCAACAATTTGTGGCACTGCATGCCGACGAGTCGGTCCCCTATGGCAAGATTGTGGAAGTGCTCGACAAGGGGTCAAAGGTGGGCCTCAAGATAGTGCTTGCCACCAAGCCCAGCAGTGGCACACCCGCCACCACGCAACCGCAAACCGCACCGGCCTCGCAACCGCAAGCCGATGTGCAGCCGGCTGAACCGCAACCAACGGCAACAACCAATACTCCACAGTAATGAAGGTCACGCAAAACGAACTCAAGTCGGGTGTTATCACCTTGTTGCTCACCATCGCGCTGGGCGTGCTACTGGTGTGCTGCACGCTGCACTATGAGTATCCGCCCAAGGGCATGGAGGAACTGGCGCAGGCACTGCCCGAGGACTCCATCTTCATGGAGGAGGCCGCCGACGAGTATGTGAAAATGGGCGACATTCCCGAACCGCAGCAAGACAATCAAGAACTCAAACAGGCCGAGACTGAAACCGATGAGCAGACGAAGCCCGAACCCGATGTCGACGCAACCGACCTCAAGGATGCCGGCAAGGTAGAACCCAAGCAACCGGAACCTATCAAGCAAAAGCAGGAGTCGCCGCAAAAAATCAAGGAGACCAAGAAGCCTGAGCCTCAAAAACCCGAAAAGACGGGTGCCGCACGGGCCAACAAGAAGCCTGAAGCTAAGAAACCCGAGACCAAGCGCAGCAATGCGTCGGCGTCGACCGTGAGCAGCGACATGAAGAATGTGTTTGGCAGCACTTCGGGCAAGGGCTCCAAGTCTGAAGGTTCGCCCAACGGCAATTCTGCTACCGGTGCGCTCCAAGGTCACGCCAGCTTGGGCGATGGACTGGTGGGCTACACCGTAGAACGCTGGGGCCGACCCCACAGCACTTCGGCAGGCACGATTACCATCCGAGTGACCGTGAATCCGCGTGGCAAGGTAATCAAGGCCTCTTATGCCGGCGGTACCGGCGAGGCACGCAACAATACCAAGGCTCGCCAGAGCTGCATCGAGGCTGCCAAGCAGTCGCAGTTCTCAGTGCCCCTGAACCGCACCACCGACGGCGTGGGTACCATCACCTGGCGATTTATCTAAAGCAAATCGGCATAATAACCGAATTGGGCCGATAGCAACTACTCTATTGAAAAAATAGCGCCGCGAGGAATCGTCCTTGCGGCGCCTTGTTTTGTTAAGGGCTGGTGTCTCGGAGTTCTCAGAGTTCTCGGAAACCTCGGAGTTCTCGTGGATGTTGTTACTGGATGCCCAGGATGATGTTGATGAGGGCGGTCAGGTCGCTCGTGTTCACGCGTCTGTCGCCGTTTACGTCGGCGGTGTCGAAGTTGGTGGGTTCTATACGCAGAATCATGTTCACCAGCGCTGTCACGTCGCTCACATTCACGCGTCCGTCAGCATTTACATCACCAGGCAAGACGAAGTTGTGCCACTGCTCATCAAGCCATGCCACTTTGCGAGAAAGCGTATTTAAGAAATCAGTGGGAGCATTCTCGGGATGAGCGCTTCCGTATCCTCGCCAGCGTACTTTATCAGCAATTTCAGCATTTAGAATAGTTTCACGCCACTGCAAGGCGTGTGCATGAACCTTGGCAAGTATATCCCTGTCGCGAAACTCCTTCCACACATCTCTGATTTCCTGTTGGAAACGAGGGAATTTCACAATTTCTCTCATCCACATAACTGGAAAAAAGGTGTAGTTATAAACAAATTGGTCTTGAGTGGTTCCTGTGGTAAAGCTGTTGTCGAAGTCCCACACAGGTCCAAAATGGAATTTTTCGTTCTCACCAAAATCCTTATACATGAATAGGCTGGCGTTGAAAGCCTCCACATTATCCATTACTTCATGGATTATATAAAAGCGTGCGAGCGAGTTTATATCAATATACTGCTCCCATCCTTGGTCATCCTTGTTAGTGACATGTATGCAACTATCGGTCTTGCTGAGCAAAGTAGAAATATAGTTTATTTGCTGAGGTGAACAATTCTCAGGAGAATGAGATTCGAATGATATCCACGCCAAGCTGGGATCATTATTCTCAAATTGTGAGTGAACAATATTTGAAGTTGCGCGGTTCTCCAGCAGCCAACCTCCTGTTATTTTCTCAGGATCTGTTTCATAATCGTTTTGTTCGGTAATCTCGACGCGCCCTTCTTCGACCCTGATTTTTTCGCACAAAAAATATAATCCAACGTACTCTCCATTGAGAATTAATTCTACGGGCAGTTCTCTGGTGGTGTAAGGCAGTCCCATTTGTCGGCTTAGTTCAAAGCCTGTCTCATTTTTTAAATATCCTGTATAATCAAGACTGTTAGGTCTTAAGATAAAATGTTTGCTTTTATTGAGCCCTATGGGTTTCTGCTTTTTAGAGAACTTGATTCTATAGGGTTTTTTATAGGAATAAAACCATGAATAATTGCCACGTCCTTTGATTTCTATATCCAATGGAGCCTCTTCACTTCCAAGCGATTCATACTCCTCAATCCCGCAATTATTAATCCACAAATAAGCGTTAATGTAATCTTCTTTAGAGACAATATCAAGGGAATCTTCAGTGTTAATGTAAATAAGGGGCAAAGTGCCTGAAGGAGTAGCATCGTAGCTGTCAATGGGCCTCCAATATCCATTGGTGTTAGGTATCTTGAATGAGGGACAGAATACCCATGACGGATAATTGTTCCCATCATAATTGTTGCCCCAAATATTACTGTCGACACCGAAAAGTAACGTGGATTTAAATTCATCACCCAGTGCCAGAGATAGACTGTCGAAAAACTGTTTTGGAGTCAAAGGAAATGTGCCGCTTGGCATATCGCTATCCACAAAGGCATAGTGGTCGATACCAGATAGTTTTTGGTTTAACGTGAATTTCCACCATTGTCTTCCGTCAACAGGATTCATTTCAAGCACCATTGTGCAGGTGTCTGCATTGTTGCCTGCCACAAATCGCACGCTGTTGAATTTTAGTTTGCTGTTGTCGAAATAGTAGGTGCCAATTTTGAATTCGTAGGCCCCACACACATGAGATGCCATCGTTGCAACGATGATGCAAATCAATTTGTTAAATCTTGTCGGTTTCATATCTATTTGTTATTGTTTGTAAATGTTTATAAGCTTGTTGTAATGGTAATCGTCTGAGAAATCTTTTAGGGCTTGTTGCTGTATGTCGTGATAGTTCCATTGTCGATGAAATGCCTCGTCGATGGCTTGTTTGAGTTCGGTGTCATTGCCCCAGGCGAAGGTGACACCGTTTTGGTTTTCTATCAGTTCGGGAATGCCTCCAATTTCGGCACCCACCACAGGCGTGCCAGCACACAGTGATTCAATCACACTCAAAGGGTTGTTCTCATACCATTCAGAAGGGATAACCGAGCAAGTGGCGTGATTGAGCAGATGGCTCACTTGAGTGGCATTGAGCATGCCCATGAACTCGATGTGGTTCACACCGCTGTATTTGTCGCGCAGTTCCTGTTCAAGCGGCCCGTTGCCCGCCACTTTCAGGGCAAAGGGCAGCGATTGCGCCACTTCGAGCAGGGTGGCAATACCTTTCTCCTGTGAGAGACGGCCCACATAGCAATAGTAGGGCTCACGCTCGTCGACGGGGAGCGACTCGAACGACTGCATTTTCACGGGATCCACAAAGTTGCACAGCACATGCAGTTTGGAGGGATTGAAACCGCCTTGCTCCATCTTGTGTGCCATGAACTGGCTGGGGCAGATGAAGGCATCGACATCGCTCTCCAGCCGCTTGCGGTTCCACTTCAGCGCCTCGACCCAGGCAATGGCGCTGGCAGGCAGTGAACCCTTCATGCATCGCTTGGTGAGCACATTGAGCTTGCTGGTGAAGCATAGTTCGCAGGGCGAGCCGTTGCGCAGGCAGGCGTAGGATGGGCAGAGCAGTTTGTAGTCGTGCAGGGTCCACACCACGCGGCAGTCGTGTTGCTTGGCAAGGTGTGCCACCACAGGCGAGATGTAGCTGTGAATGTTGTGCAGGTGCACCACATCGGGTTTGAAATCGTCGAGTATGCGGGCGAACGACTGTTTGATGTCGCCCATGCCCAGCGTGCGTTTCACGGCAGCTATTTTGGCTTTCAAACCTCCGCTGAAGTCGACTTCGCCGGCAAAATATTTGCTCCACTCGCTCTCGATGTTCTCGGGGTACTGCATCGAGAACACCGCCACCTCATGGCCCCGGCTGCGCAGTAGTGACTGGGTGTTGAGTGTTACCACGCAGTCGCCACCGCGAGGGTAATAGAATTTGTTGACGAGCAGTATTCGTTGAGCCATATTATAAGTCTTTTATTATCAGAAGAATCGGTGTGTTTTCCAAAAAGGTTTACTTGTCGTTTTAGGGCGTCTGTTTCGCGATTTCTGAGAAAGGCACATAAATTTTGTCTTTCAAGAAAATGAATCGGCTTAATCTCAGCTTGTCGAAAATCCAAGCACAAAGCAGACATCCCACCACCACAAACACTGTAGCGCACACCAGGAAACTGAGCGCGGTGGGGTCGAAACTGAAATAACCCGAGACGGCCTTGGTGAGTACGGTGAATATTGCTGAGAATACAACTATCGATAGCGAATTGCGTCCCAGGTAACAGAAAACTCTCCTCACAAGCCTGGTGCAATAAGGATAAGCCCACAGCAGGAAACTGATGACAAGCAGGGTGATAATGATGCCTGGCAAGGTCCAGCTTTTGAAATAGGCGGGAAAACAGAACAAGATGACCAGTGGCACTAATGCCAGCCATGAGGGTTTGATGATTTCCATAAACGGTTTGTCGCTGCGGTTCATGAGCACACCCATCAGGAAGTAAATCACATTCTTCCATTCGATGCCCACAGGTAGCCTGGTGATGCCAAAGAGGGCAAGCGACATCAGAAGAAATGCATTGACTCCTTTCAATTTGAGCACTTTATAGGAAATATAGTAGATGACAAGACACACAGCCAGCGTGTGCAGGTACCAGTAGGGACCTGTGGGCTGGGTGGCTACGCGCTTGAGCATTTCCACTGCCGACAAGTGGTCGATTGTGTTGTTTGCATTCATCGACTTACCTACCAGAAAGACCATCAGCACATAAATCACTTCAAACAACACATAGGGCAAAACATACCGCATCACACTTTTTGAGAAAGCGCGTGGGTGCTTGTGAATGTTAGCCAGATAACCCGAAATGAGCATAAAGGCCGACATGTGAAAAGTGTACACCGCCTCGTATGTGAGGGGGTAAGTTATCTCAACCAATTTCAGGTGAAATATCACCATGAGCAGGATGAAGATACCTTTCAGGTAGTCGATCTGTGATACTCTTTCTTTCATCGCAGGGCTTTAGACGATTGTAATATGATTGTCGGGGGTAATATTTTCAACAGCCTGCATGAATTGCTTGCGTTTTGTCACACCTTTATCGAGAACCAATGCAAGCATGGTGTTGTCATCGGTGAGTAGGTCGGCAATCTCGTTCAGGTTGCAATCCACGGGCAGTTCCACCAGTGCGAATTCGCCATTTTCGGCAGTTTGGTTAATCTCGTCACAAAGATTTCCAACCAGCAGCTGGTCGGTGTCGTTTACGGTGAAAATGCGGCAGGGTTGCTCGATGTTGCCAAAACTCGTGACAAGTTCGTTGACTATATCTTTTGCTTCATGGTTGAAAGGAGCAACCAACACCTTTTTGCGATTGCGCTGCATGAGAACAGCACGCACATCCTTGATGTGGTTTTCGCCTTTCTTGCCGGTAAGCTCAATGGTGTTGAGCTCCCATTCACGAGGCAGGTCGTATGCATTTTGGACGGTGTTCTTGCGTTTCATGCGCCACAGTACCCACAGCAGAGGCAAGAGCAGTGCCATGAGCAGGCATAAGGAGATGACAATGATCGGTTTCTTCTTGTTGGGCTTGGTGGCGCTATAGGCCTCGTCAATCACAAAGCTCGGAGCCACATTTGATGTGAGGTTGAGCAGGCTGTTTTCCTTCTTTTGCAACAAGAAGATGTAAAGCTCGTTCTTGAGTTCGCGGTCGCGCATGAGGTTCACATATTCACGCTCATAGCCGGGCATCTGTTCAAATCTGCCCAAGGCCTGGTTGGCGTGCGAACTGATGACATCGGCCCGGTGCTTGGCGTTTGAGATACTTTTCTCAACATTGCGCACCACGGCTTTCTTGGCGGCTGTGATTTTGTTGTTGAGTTCCACCATGGCCGAGTTGTTGGGTTTGGCCGACTTCTCAAGCTCGGTGCGTTCCTGCACCATCTTGTTATATTGCGTGATGTTCTCGTCTTTCATGCCCTCGAAAGTGGGAATCAGTTCGTCACCCTTCACCGAGTTGATAGAACCGAGCATCATTTCAAGCAGACGAATCTCGTTGCGTGCCGAGTCTACTGTCATTTGAATTCTGGCGCTCTGTTGCAGGTAAGCGCTAGCCTCCATGGTGGGTACGTTCACATCGCGCGATCGCTTGAATGACTCAATTCGTCCTTCGGTGTCGCTCAACTCGCCCATGAGCGCGTTAATGCGGTTCACGTAGAAGTCATATTCCTCTTGTGCCTTGTCGTTTTTGCGCTCAATGCGCTTGTCGTTATAACCCTTCATGATGGTGTTCAGGATGTCGATGCCACGCTCACGGCTGGCATCGGCATAAAGCAGGGAGATGACGTCGCTTTTCTTGTTGCTTTGCGAGATTTTGACTTCCTTGGCATAGTATTCAGCCATCGAGGCATTGCCGGCCACGTTGATGATGATATGACGGTTCTGCGTGTCGCTGTAAAGAGGGCCTTTGAGCAGTTGGAAATTGCCGCAGGGCGATTTCACGGTGAGCGGCAAGGTGATGTTGCCGTATTGTGCCACGGTGCGTTTGAGCAGTCCTTTCTTCACAGCCACATCGGCCGTGCCGCCGCGGTGCAAGTGAATATCAACCTGATAGCCTATGCTCAGCGTGTCGAAGTATTCGTCAGGAGCTTCCATCATCACGGGGCTGGTTTTATACAGGATTTCGCGGTCGAGCATCCCTTTCTTTTCCAGGTAGGTGCGGTTTAGGCCCAGTGTGCGAATGGTTCGCATCATCACATCGTGCGATTGAACAATCTCAATTTCGTTGTCGATTGAGGCCGAACCGAACCCACCCACCGAGAAGGTGCGCATCATCTGTGCCATTCCGCCTGCCTTTTTCAGCGAAGACCCACCCGTTTCAGTCTCGTCTTCGAGCAGCAGGCTGGCGTTGATGTCGTATTGCGGCATGTGGCGCACGCAATACACGATGGCCAGTGTTGCAAATAGCAGAATGGAGCCCAGAAACCACCACTTGCCTTGCTTAATGGCCCGGACATGCCGCCTGAGGTCTAATGAATCATTTTCCATAGTTGTATTTCGTAATATGTTCTTGTTTGTCTATGTTTGTTTTTGCAATAAAAATGCACTCATGAGCATAGGCATAACCAATAATGGAAGCCATGACCATGCCGTGGGATTGAGAAAAAATTGTACCTGTGGTGTTTTCAATAAGAATCCCAAATAGGGCGAGAGTGCCTATGATGAAACTGTATCGTAGCTTTGTGATGTCTTGTTTGTAAAGGATGAACAATTTCTTGTAGATTATTCGCCAAAAAACAATAAACAGGATGATGCCAATCAGGCCAAACTGCGTTAGCGAGGGGTAGTAGGCATCACAAATGAAGTCGGGCATCACCTCTGACAGGCCATATACCTTGTCAATGCCGTATTCATAATACAGTCCAGAGTAGTTGGCCGCAGAAGCATAAGAGGCAAACGAGGCCAACCCACTACCGAGCAGTGTATAGTCGGCAATGATAAGTCCTGCTGTGGCATAAAGCACTGGGCGTGCGTAGGTCTGAATCTCTGAAGGATTAAAAGTGCCGGAATTGCCAGTTATGAAATAGTATGAAATCTTGTTCCATGTCACAGCCAGCAGCACACCAATCAGCAACAGACCCACCAGCATGTGTTGGAATTTGAATCCATGGAACATCATAGGCTTGTAAATCCACAAGGCGAAGAGTGTGAGTACCGCTTCGGCTAAAAACTTGGCCTTCATGCAAGGCAGACCGCACGCCAGCAATGCCATGCCAATGAGTTTGTCTTGCTTGTCGATGCTGCCATCTGGCTTCATGCTGCAAAATAGGTATAGGAGAGAGCTGATGAATGCTGCTGCTCCGCAATATGCCAAGTGGCCTACTGTCTGTTCTACCATATAGGAATTCAAAAAGTAGATGGGCACCACCAGTATGGCATTGACCACGCAGATGGTTTTAATGGTCGACTTCTCGGTGGCTGAAAGCACCGGTCTAATGGCCATGATTACCAGCAATGGCAAGAACGGCTTGATTTCGAGCACAAAGTCCATCAGCACATAAGGAGTAGTGTTGTAGGACTTAAACATCAGTGTGTAGACAAGATAAAAAAGCATTACACCCACCATGACGAACAGGGGAACGTAGCGCTTGTAATTGCGGTTGAACAGGCAGTCGGCAAGAGCAATGGTAAGGAAGGCGAAACTTCCCAGCTCATCAAGATACTTGATAAACACAATGCTTGGCAGTAATCCCGCCAAGCAAATGATGATGAGCCAGTTGCACAATTTATCAAGCCTGATCATGGTAATTTAAGTTTATTTCACCGTGAGTGCAATCACGAGTGATGCAATGACCGATACGGCGCTCACAATGGTTGAGATGACCGAGATCTTGTAGCCGTTGTTTTGGTTATACTTGGAGTTCTCGGCCTTGATGTCGTTCGTTTGTACATAGACCACATCGTTCTGCTGCAAGTAGAAGTAGGGCGATGCGAAGATGCTGTTGTCCATCAGGTTCATGCGCTGGAAAGTCTTTTCGCCCTCCACTTCGCGAATCACCATGACATTGTCGCGACGGCCAAACTCGGTGAGGTCGCCGGCATGTGCCAGTGCATCGAGGATGCTGAATCGCTTGCTGGTCACGCGCAAGCGCTGCGGGTTTTTTACCTCGCCCATCACATTCACATAGTATCCCACCGACTCTACCTTGACAAACGGGTCTCTTACTTCCTCGGCCACCTTGTCCTGAATCATGGCGGCAATTTGCTCGGTGGTCATGCCCTTCACATGCAGGGTGCCGATTACGGGCATAGAGATGTTGCCTTGCTTGTCCACGATATAGGTTTGCAGGCGCGGTTGTCCTGTAGTCTCGGTCACGCCCTTTGATGCAGGATTGTTCAGTGGCAAGTTGTATTTTGCCACGGCCTCGGGTTTCTCGGCGTTGATGGTAATGATAAGTTCGTCCTCGGGCATGACCACGATGTTGTAGTCATTGCCTTGCGGCATGGTGCCGTTTATCTGGTTCTCCAGATTTTTGAAATATATCAAGTCGTTCTCTTTGGGTGTGCTGCATGAGAGCATGAGCAGGCAAAGTGAAATGGATAGAAAAAAAGGTTTCATCATAGAATTTTAGTTTATATTATTCTTTTTAAACGAAGATATTCATATAATATTGTGTGATTCCTGCTTTTTTTATTTTGGATGCTACTGAAAGTGATGATTTTCAGCCTTTTGCCACTTTGAATTTTCTTGTGATTTTCATGAACAGTTCGCGGGGCGTGAACCACAAGATAATGGCAACTGCAACCACTAGTGTAACAGCATCTTGCCACAAATGCTGATTTAGGTAATAGGGCACGCTGGCAAACACGAGCGTTGCCATAGGAATAAAGGTCGATGACTTGATTTTGAGTTTCAGGTATCGGCGCACATCAATCCAGCGGTAGATGGCGAGTACCAAATAAGTGACAATGGCGGTACTAACTGCGCCATAGACCTTGATGCCGTCGGGTAAAAATTTGATGGTGATGAGGTTAAGTGCTACGTTGATGATGGCACACAAAATGATGGCTGGCAAGAGCCGCTTGGTGTCCTTGGCACACTGATAGCCCATCTCGAGAAAAGCCGAAATTGCGTAGAGCAAGGTTGATATTCCCAATGGATAAAGATAGAGCCAACTGCTCTGAAAATCAATGCCCACAAGCCATCCATAATTCAGTTTAAGCATGAAATTATAAGTCACTCCCAACAGACACAAGAAGCAGATGTAGGTATTGAGCATCTTGGAAAAGAAGATGTCACGGTCCTTGCTGTTAAACTGTAAGATAGCCGTTTCCTGCCATGCTTGGTAGAAGATATAGGCGACAATCTGCAAAATGCTGGTAAAACGCACTGCTGTGGCATAGATACCCGTCATCTCATCTCCCAAATAAAGCTTGATGATCCATTGGTCGCTACTGGTTGTGAGCCAAGAACATAGCGCCCCGGGTAACAGCGGCAGGGAGAAGCGTAGCAGGTCTTTTGCCACCTGACCAACTTTGAGATAGGGCTTGAAGAAGCGCACAAACGACTTGACCTTTAGTTCCACTACCACTAAACATAGCAAGCGTGCAATGATGTTGGCTAAGAAAATGCCCTTGATGCCCATGTTCATCCACACTACGAATATCACGCTGAAGATGCCGATGCCCAGCGAAGCCAGGATGCCCACGGCAACAAAAGCCTTATTGTCCCCCAGACCACGAATCACCTGCGACACAACCTCTTGCAGCGAGAAAGCCACCAGAAAAGCCACTGTGTACCAAAAGTAGGCGATATTGGTGGCCAGTGAGACGATGACCCCCACACCTCCCCACATGAGAAGGTTGAGCAGCAGGGTCTTGTATGCAGCAGTCACGACTTTCTCGCGCTGCTCAGTGCTGGTAGAGTCAAGCAGGAAACGAAAAGTGCCGTCGCGCAATTGCAAAGTGGTGAAAGGCAATAGCAGCAATACCACTGTGAGACAAATGTTGTAGTAGCCATAGTCGGCGGGTGCCACAAAGTGGGTGTAGAGTGGCAACATGAGGAAAGTGATAATCTTGGAACCAAGATTACCGATGGCATAAATCCCAATGTCTTTCAGGAATTTAGCCGACCTGCTTGTTGTACCGCTCTGCTGCATTGTGACTGACCTGGTGGCAACGCCTGCTATGATTTTGCAAAGTTATTGTATTTTCCGAACATATACAAAATATGAAGCCCCCTATGTCTCGCTGCTAATGAAGTTTATTGATGTTTAGCATATTAATGTTAATGTGACATTAAACAGGTAATGGCGAAGTTATTATCAAGATACCTTTAAACGCCTGATGAAAGCATTGCACATAATGGGCTATTTATGTTACTGTAGCCTTCTTATTCATTTTGATTGGCACAAAGATGCTTGCAGATAATATCATAGACTCTCACAGCCATTTGTTGCTCGTTAAACATATTTTTCACAAAAGTGCTGTTGCTGGCTCCAATCTCTCGCAATTGCTCATGCGGCATTGAGCATACATTATTAATAGCCTCAACCATTGAACTAACATCATAAGGTTCTGTTTTAATTACACCAGGAGCTTTGTCTATATAGTCGGCTGTGCTAGTTGTTCGAGTGACAATTAGAGGTTTCCCCATAGCCATTGATTGCAGAATGGTCATTTGGCCATAGGAATATTTGTATTCTGGTAGCGGAACAAAAACCGCGGCACTTTCAACGGTCATTTCTAACAACTTTGATATGGGAACTTTTGGAAAGAATTGTATGTTTTCGAACTCTTTATACTTGTTGCTGAGAGATGTGTCGCCCACAATACAAAGAGTATAATCGCCGGTGTCGGCCCGAACAAAGGCATCGCATAAAGTTTGATAGTCTCTTTTTGCGTAACCAACCGATATAAACTGATGCTTGACATGATCATTTCCTGAAACCCTGTTGAAATAGTCAAAGTCAGTACCAAAGGGGACAAAATAGGTTTTTTTGCTCAGATTGGGATAAAAATCTTTGTAAAAGTCAAGTTGTCGTGAAGCATGAACTATTATTACCGGAGCCTTGCGAAGGGCAAACTTGATTATTGGTGTCTCTGTTTTATTGATGCGCGCCCCATTCAGTCCACCGATGTCGAACATAACATGCAGAGGCTTTTTGTGCGTGAATGATGCAAGCATTTCGTAAATCAATCCACTTTGCGCGCCATGTGAGATTACAACATCATACTTATTGCGTCGCATGAAAGCCTTGATGGGTTGGATTATATAGAATTTCAGTTTGTGCTCGAATTTACGCATTAAGTTCTCTTTGCCAATGGGAAGCACATCCACAAGCGTGCCTTTTGGGAAAAACTTGAAGAACCAATAAGGCTGATTTGTGACAACCTTATTGGGTGCCTGAATGTTTTGATCGTCATCATTTAGTGATGCGACATTCCAGTTGGGCGTGAAAAGAATATGCAAAGGTTTGATTTCCATTGTTTTGTAAATGAATCCATTATTAAACCCATAGGATTTTGGCCAGTTGCTTTACAATACTCTAATAATCAAGAGTTGTCCCCATAAACTACCATGTAGGGAATTAACTTGTATTAGTGGTGCTAAAGCAATTAAGCAAAATTGGATTAGACGGGCAAAGTTAGCTATAAAAAATGAGAATATCACATCTTTTGGTCCAGTTTTCTCTCAACTAAGGGATAGGCTGTGTGCAGTTTTTTTGAGGGAAAGAGTCACTTAATTCGCCAACATTGTGTAACTTTGCGGGTTCAAAAACGACTATAAAACCATATTGATAATGTTTTTCTCGGTTCAAACCTCTATAATAATATATGTGTTGCTCGGAGCGGCGCTTTTGCTTACTGTTGTATTGGCATTGTGGCGATGGGGCATGGCACGCAGGTTGGCGCGGCATCTGGTCTATGAAGACGAGCGCTCCTATTTGCCCGAAGAGCAGTTGCCCCGTGCCTCGGTCATCGTCTACGCTCACAACGATGCCGAGTGGCTGGAGAATTTCTTGCCCACGATGCTGCATCAGAACTATCCTGACTACGAGGTGATTGTGGTTGACGATGCCTCGACCGACACCAGCCGCAACTTGCTGAGCGACATGCTCACACACTACGACAACTTACATCTCACCCTCACGCCCGACCGCACGCGTGGGCTGTCACGCAAGAAACTTTCGCTCATGCTGGGTATTAAGGCGGCGCAGGGCGAGGTGGTGCTCGTGACCAATGCCAACTGCTGCGTGACCAGCGACCAATGGTTGCGGCTCATGATGCGCAATTTCGTGCCCGGCACCGATGTGGTGATAGGCTACTCACACTACCGCTACAAGAGCGATCGTCGCGCCGGACACTGCTACCGTGTGTACGACACGGTGACCGTCGGTTGTCAGTATCTGGCGAGTGCCATTGCCTGCAAACCCTATCGCGGGGTGAGCGACAACCTGGCCTTTACCCGCAAGGCTTTCTTCGACAACACAGGTTTTTCTAAAAATCTGGACCTGCGTTGGGGTGAGGACGATGTGTTCCTGTGCGAGATTGCCCATGAGGGCAACTCCCGCGTGGAATTGCTGCCTGAAACCATGACGGTGGCGTGCTTTGACAATGTGAGCGATGCCCACACGGCCCTCAAGTTGCGTCGCGACTTCACTTCGCGCAAGTTGCCGCGTCGCCTGCCCTTCATGGTGCAGGGGTTCATGTCGGCTTGCAATTATGTGCGGTTAGGGTGCCTTGCTGCAGCCGTGGTGCTTGACTGGGGTAATGCCTTCACGCTGGCGGTGGCAGCGTTGTTGCTGGTGCTGTCGTGGATACTGTCTATTGTACCCGTGCGCCGCGTGTGCCGCATCTTGCAGGCTCCGTTGCTCAGTGCGGGTGTGCCGCTCTACCAGTTTGCCCGACCGCTGGTCAATGCCCTCTATCGCATTCGTGGCCGCAAACTGAGCAATAGCAATCTCACCTCTATTTTTGACTGATAAACTTTATAGTAGCATGATCAAGACGCTCACATCGTGGCGAGGCATTATGGCGCTGGTGGTGGTCCTGTTCCACTATCGCGTGCCCGTGTTTAACTATTTTGTGCCGTTTGCAGTGTGCTTCTTCTATGTGCTGAGCGGTTTCTTGTTGGCGCGGCGCTACGAGCAGCAACCTGTGCCGCGGTGGAGGCAGTTCTTCACGGTGCGTGCCGTGCGACTTTATGTGGCAAGTTGGATTGCCCTGCTGCCGCTTGCCGCCATCATGCTCATCTATCACAACTGGGGGGGTACGCCTCAGTTTCTCACTCAGCTGGCGCTTGTGCACAGTTATGTACCCAGCAAGGACTATTTCTTCTCGTTCAACACCGTTTCCTGGTTCTTATGCGGACTTTTGCTGGCCTATGCTTGCTTCCCCCTGCTCATGCGGCTAATGCGTCGCATCTCGCTGCAAGTCAAGTTGGTTGCCGTTGCGGTGTGGATGGTGTTGCTGTTCATCGTGATGCCGCACGCCTCGGAACAAGTGCGCGTGTGCCTTTATGTCAACCCCGTGATGCGCTTGGGCGACTTTGTGATAGGCATGGTGCTGGCTCACCTGGTGCAGCATGTGCAGGAACGTAGGCGGCAACCTTCGTTCATGCAGGCTACGATCCTTGAACTGCTTGCCATTGCAGTGCTTGCCGTCGCCGCGTGGCTCGTGGCTGTTGTGCCTCAGATTGAGTGTTATAGCGATATAGTGTGGTGTTACCTTCCCGTGTCGCTGCTGATTCTCGTGTGCGCCCTGCTTAGCGGCAACGAGGGCGTTCCGGGTCGCTTGCTCACTTGTCGGCCACTGCTGTGGCTGGGCGGTGTGAGCATGGAGATATACCTCCTGCAGATGGTGGCCGCGCGCCTGTACAACTATTTTGTGGCACCCGTGTTGGGACACTTCGGTGTGGAGACCGCCTATGACCTCTATCCCATTTTCGGACTCCTGCTGCTGTTGCCTCTCGCATGGCTCATGCACCGCTATCTTATGCAGCCGTTGCGACACCGTGCTGAGGCTTTGAAAATGTGAGAAATTTTGCCATTTCCGGTTTTTTTTGAAAAAAAATTGCCTCTTATAACAATAAGAAGCCAAAAATTGCGTTATACACATTGAGATGAAAATAGCAAAAACTCGACATATTGCACTTATCGTCGTGATTTTCAGTGTCCTTACCGCTCTTGCGCAGGACAACGACAGGATTCTGAACCGCCCCTATGCCGATCAGAAGAAACTGCACTTCGGTTTTTCGGTGGGCATGAATTTTCAGGATTTGAATATCACGAACAACGGTTTTGTCACTGAAGATGGCGAGGCCTGGTTTGCCGACATCCCCAAGCATTCACCGGGTTTCAGTGTCACGGTGCTTGCCGACTGGCGCATTTCGAAACACTTTAACTTCAGGCTCAGTCCGGGTATGTACTTTGGTAACAAGGTGGTTAAGTATGTCAATGCCAATGCCGACCCCGAGGCACTTGAACCCTCGCACGTGCAGCAGAGCCAAAACCTCAAGGCTACCTATGTGGTGCTCCCGGCTGAAATCAAGTTCTCGGCCTTGCGTTACCGCAACCTGCGTCCCTATTTCACCGGTGGCGTTATGGGTATCTATGACGTGAGCAAGAACCACCCTGACCAGTTGCGCGTCAAGGACTTTGATGTGATGCTCACCGTGGGCTTGGGCTGCGACATTTACCTGCCTTTCTTCAAACTTTGTCCTGAACTTAAATTCTGTTTCGGGCTCAGAAACCTCATAGAAAAAAAACGGCCGGACCTGGAAGATAACCCTGAGATGATGCGATTCACTCAGAGCATCGACAAGGTGAAAAACAATATGGTGGTGCTCTCGTTTTATTTTGAGTGACACCTCCGTGATGAGAGATTTAATACATGACTGAACTACGCAAAATATCATTCCGACTCGTCGCCGCACTACTGGTGCTGGTTGCTGCCGTGCATGCGCATGCACAGGTCGATGCGCAGTTCACACAGTACTGGGCGGCGCCCACCTATTACAACCCCGCCGCAGTGGGCCGTGTCGACTCCATTCACATTACCGCCGGCGCGCGTGCGCAGTGGGTAGGTATTCACCATGCCCCCCTTTCATTCCTGGCCATGGCCGACATGCCGTTCAAGTTCCTCAACAAGCGATGGGGTACGGGCATCATCCTGCAACAACAGAGCATGGGTCTGTATTCAGCACTGAACGTAGGAGCGCAGATTGCTTACAAGCAGAAACTCTTTAAGGGCACTCTCACCATTGGTGCGCAAGTGGGGTTCATTCGCGAGGCTTTCAAGGGCGATTCAATTATCATTCCCGATGCCGACCAAGCGCATACCAGTGTAGACGAAGCCATTCCGCAAACGACCGTGACCGGTAATGCTATGGACCTGAGTGCCGGCCTCTTCTACCAGCACAAGTGGTTCTGGGTGGGCGCTTCGGTGGCTCACATTACAGCCCCCAGCATCACCTTGAAAACCGAGGGCGACGAAGAAAAATTATACGAATTTCAGCAAGGCCGAGTATATTATTTTATGGCCGGAAGCAATATTCCGATAAAAAATACGTTATTCGAGATACAACCCTCCATTTTCGTCAAGACCGATGCACAATTTTTCCAGGGCGAGGCGACTTTGAGAGTGCGTTACAACAAGTTCCTGTCAGGAGGTGTGGGCTACCGCTACAAGGATGCCGTGAGCCTCATGATAGGTGCCGAGTTCAAGAATTTCTTCCTCGGCTACTCTTACGACTACGCCACCTCGGCCATCTCCAAGGCCAGCAGCGGTAGTCACGAGGTGTTCCTCAACTATAACGTAAAACTGAATTTGGGAGAGAAAAATAAAAATAAACATAAGAGTATTCGTTTAATGTAGAATATGAAAAAGTTAGTAATTTATATCCTTACGGCAGTTTTTGCCTCCACGCTCGTCACTTCCTGCTTTTCAGGCAAGCGTTCAGCCAGTTCGGGAGGCGAAGTAACCGGTATTGGTGCCTACACCACAACCGAGTCCACCCCCTATGGCATGGTTCTGGTAGACTGTGGCTCAATGAAAGAGGGTCCGTCGAGTCGCGATTCGCTTTGGGGCATTGACTCGGTGTCGCGTGGCATCTCAGTCGACGCGTTCTGGATCGACGAAACCGAGATTTCTAATTCCAAGTACAAACAATTCGTTTACTGGGTGCGCGACTCCATCATTCGTGAGCGTCTTGCCGACCCGGCCTATGGCGGTAACGAGGAGTTTAAAATCGAGGAGGACAAGGAGGGCAATCCTGTCACACCTCACTTGGACTGGAGTAAGAACATTCCCTGGAAGAACCCCAGTGAGGACGAGGAGCGCGCCATCATGAGCGTGTATCGCATCAATCCCATTACGGGAGTGCGCGAACTTGACCATGAGCAAATGAACTACCGCTACGAGGTTTATAACATGACCGAGGCTGTGAAGCGTCGCAACCGCCTCAATCCGGCACGTCGCGACTATAACACCGATCATGCCATCGACACCGAGGTGCCCATGATCAGCAAGGACACCGCCTACATTGACGACGACGGCAACATCGTGCGTCAGACCATCACGCGGCCCCTGCAGAGCCAGTTCGACTTCGTCAACACCTATATAGTAAATATTTTCCCCGACACCACTTGTTGGGTCAACGACTTTGAGAACTCCTACAACGAACCTTACGTGCGCATGTATTTCGCTAACGGCAACTACAACAACTATCCCGTGGTGGGTGTCAGCTGGGAGCAGGCCAACGCCTTCTGCCACTGGCGCACCGAGTTCCTCAAGAAGTCGCTCGGTAAAGAGGGTATCTACGTTGAGCCCTTCAGACTTCCTACCGAGGCTGAGTGGGAATATGCCGCCCGTACGGGTATCGACCGCAACCGTTATCCGTGGGAGGGTGAACTGCCGCTCACTGAAGATGAGGGGTGCTTCTATGCCAACTTCAAGCCCATGGAGGGCAACTATGTGAAAGACGGAAGCATCATCACCTCGCCGGTGGGCACCTATGAGCCTAATGAGTTTGGCATCTACGACATGGCCGGTAACGTGAGTGAGTGGACTTCCACCTCTTACACTGAGAGTATTGACCGCATGACCAATGACCTCAATCCCGAGTATCGCTACAATGTGGCTAAGGAAGATCCCTACAAGATGTCGCGCAAGATTGTGCGTGGCGGTTCGTGGAAAGACGTGGCGCACAACATTCGCAGCGACATTCGCATGTGGGAGTACCAGAACGAGCAACGCTCCTACATCGGCTTCCGTTGCGTTCGCACCAAGGTGGGATATACCAAGTCAAAACGTAAACAAAAGAATTAATTCACCCTTGCCTGCTCGCTTGCAAGTGGTCGGGCTACAACTACCATAAATTACGAAACCTAACGATTCTTACTAACAATGGGAAAGATTAAAAAATACAAAAATGTGGTGGAGCGCTTCCTCTCCGGTGATGCCGGACAGCGTTTTTTCAACTTCGCCTACAGTATAGGTGCTGCCGTCGTGATTTGGGGCGCACTGTTCAAGATTTTGCACTTGCCTGGTGGTAACACGCTGCTCAGTATCGGTATGGGTACCGAGGTGTTAATGTTTATCCTCACCGCCTTTGACCGTCCTGAGAAACAATACAAGTGGGAACAAGTGTTCCCTGTGCTGGGAACGAATGATCCCGAAGACCGTCCCGACTTCAACGGCGGTGGCGGCATTATCATAGGCGGCAGCGGCGTGGCTGCTCAAGGCCAGGAGGCTGACCCCTATGCCGTTGATGCGGCTCAGGCCAAGAGCGCCGTGGGACTGCCCCAAGGCATTGAGCTCTCGCCTGAGGACACTCAGTCGCTCACTGAGAGCATCGCCAAGATGTCGGCTGCCAGCGACCAGTTGTCGCGCATGGCCGAACTCACCGACGCCACTCAGCAGTACCTGAGCCAAATGGCTTCCATCTCGGAGCAGATGCAGCGCCTGAACGAGACCACTACGGCCCTCAACCAGGTGTCGGAGACACTGCTTGGCAGCTATCGTGCCATCACTGAGAACAGCGAGAGCATCACGCAGAGCTCTACGGGCTATGTGGAGCAAATGGAGTCGCTCAACCGCAACATTGGCGGTCTGAACACTATCTACGAGATTCAGCTCAAGAGCATCTCGTCGCAACTCGACAGCATTGACCGCGTGAACCGCGGTTTGAAGGACATTCGCGACATGTACGAGAAATCGGCTGCCGAGAGTGCGCACTACTGTGACGAGACCGAGAAGATGGCTCGCTACATGAAGCAGCTTAACAGCGTCTATGAGAAAATGATCAAGGCCATGACCGTCAATATGTATCGCCCTATGGGCGGCCCCATGCCGGGCGTGGACCTCAACGAGAACAATGACAATCTCGATTAACGACTTAAACCTATCTTTTTAATCAATGGCAACCGCAAAAAATCAGACCGTCGGCCGCATGTCGCCCCGTCAAAAGATGATTAACCTCATGTATATCGTCTTGACAGCCATGCTCGCCCTCAACGTCTCGAGCGAGGTGATGAACGGTTTCACACAAGTCCAGTCGGGCTTGCTGCGCTCTAACCGCACTATCACGGCCCGTAACCAGGCCATGCTCGAACAGATTGCGGCATTCAACAACAAGTTTCCCAAGCAGGGCAAGCAATGGCTCGATTTGAGCACTGAAGTATGCGCACAGACCGACAGTCTTTACAACTATATCGACGCACTCAAGTTAGAAATTGTGCGGAAAGCCGATGGACCCGACGGAGATGTGAACAACATCGTCAATCAGGACAATCTTGATGCAGCCTCTGAGGTGATGACAAAAGCCACCGGCGGTAAAGGCAAGATTCTGCGTGAGAAAATTGATAAATACCGCAACTATATCTTGTCGATTATCGATGACCCGCAAAAGCGTGAATCCGTTCGCGCAGCGCTCTCTACCGACCCGTACAAGGCTCCCGGCATTGCAGCTAACCAAAAGTGGGAAGAATCTATGTTTGAGAACATGCCCACCATCGCAGCTGTGACGCTGCTCACCAAACTGCAGAACGACCTGCGCTTTGCCGAGGGTGAGGCTTTAAGCACCATGCTTAACAACCTTGACACAGGCGAGTTGCGTGTGAACCACCTCGAAGCATTTGTAGTGCCCCAATCGCGCATGGTGATGCGTGGCACGAAGTACTCTGCCAACATCGTCATTGCCGCTATCGACACCATGCAGCGTCCTCGCGTCTATGTCAACGGCCACTTGCTGGGCAATAACCGTGGTCTGTATGAGGTGACGGCATCACAGTCGGGCAAATTCGACTATTCGGGCTTCATCGAGGTGATAGGACGCGACGGTTCGGTAACAAAACGCGACTTCAAGTCGTCGTACACCGTGTTCGATCCTCTCGCAACCATCTCGGCCATGATGATGAATGTGCTCTATGCCGGTATCGACAACCCCATTTCAATTGGTGTGCCGGGTGTGCCCAGTTCGGCCATCTCGGCTACTATGACCAACGGTTCGCTCGTCAAGAGCGGTGACCATTGGGTGGCTCGTCCGGGCAAGGTGGGCACCAACTGCGAAATCACCGTGACTGCCGAGATTGACGGCACTCGTACCAATGTGGGTTCTACCACCTTCAGGGTGCGCAAGTTGCCCGACCCGATGCCCTTCATTACCTATAAGGATGCTAACGGACAATCGGCACGCTACAAGGGTGGTCGTCCCTTCTCCAAGGGATTACTGCTTGCTGCCGGTGGACTCGATGCCGCTATCGACGACGATATGCTCAACATTGACTACCGCGTGGTTAGCTTCGAGACCGTCTTCTTCGACTCTATGGGCAACGCCATTCCCGAGGTGTCGGCCGGAGCCAGCTTCTCTGAGCGCCAAAAGACCGCCATCCGTCGCCTGCAACACGGCAAGCGTTTCTACATCTCCCGTGTCAAGGCTACCGGTCCCGATGGCATAACGCGCGACATTGCGCCTATGGAAGTAATCGTAAATTAGTAACTTAACTTGATTAACACAATAAATCACGAGATATGAAGTTCTCTAAATTGATTCTATCGGCCTTACTTGTGGCGTTTGCCGTTTCGTCGGTCAACGCACAGGTGGTGCGGCGCAGAGATGCCGACAAGGCCAAAGACAAGAAATCGGGTAAGCAAATCACCGAGCGTCAACAGTCGTTCTACGAGGTGAAGGAACCCAGCGATGCCGACCTGCAATGGATGAAGGTTATCTATCGCCAACTTGACCTCACCAAGGGCAAGAATCCCGCGCTCTACTATCCCGAGGAACCCAATGAAGACGGACAGAGTCTGTTCTTCATCATCATGCGCCTGCTCGCCAACAACGAGATTAAGGCCTATGAGTACCTCGACGGACGCGAGATGTTCACCGACGAGTTCCAAATCAAGGTGGGCGAGATGCTCGACCGCTTCCATGTGCTCTACTCTAACGCCAAAGGCAGCACCGAGAAGAATCCCAAATATGCCATTGAGGACGCTGACATTCCCGGCAACGAGATTCTGAGCTACTACATCATTGAGAAGTGGGAGTTCGACACTCGTGCCAATGCCATGAAGGCGCGTGTTGAGGCGGTGTGCCCCGTGCTGCACCGTCAGGACGAGTTCGGCGGCGAGGCCATTCGTTACCCCATGTTCTGGGTCAAACTCAACGAGATTCGTCCTTACCTGGCGCAGCAATACGTCTTTACCGACGATGACAACAACCTGCCACGCTACAACCTCGACGATTTCTTTAAACTCAATATGTACACCGGCGAGATTTATAAGGTGAAGAACTTGCGTAACCTCTCGCTGCGTCAGCAGTTCCCCGATGATGAGGCTTACAAACACGCCCAGGACAGCATCGAGGCTCGCCTGCGCATGTTCGATAAGAACCTTTGGGTTCCCTCGCGCGAAGAACTCCTGGCTCAAAAGAAGGCCGCGAAGGGTGAAGAAGGCGAGGAAGCAACCGAGGGAGAGGAAACCGCTACCAAGGAGAAAGCCAAAGAGGAGACCAAGAGTGTGCGTACTACTAAGCGCGGTTCGTCGAAGAGCGACAGCGGCAAGAAGAACAACACCAAGGTTAAGTCGCGCACCAAGTCGTCAAGCGGCTCGTCGGGCGCTACCCGCAGTGTGCGCAACCGCAAGCGCAAATAGCACGTTTCAATGAATACTCACTTATAAGTATAATCGTGGTGGTCGCTCTGATAGTGGCCACCACGTTCTTAACAACAATGATGGATAACAGAAAACTTGTGAGCAATGCGGGTGAGCTCATCGACTTGATACATGAGGTGGGATTCCTGCCTCTGCTTGACAGTGGCATTCCGGGATTCTCGGCCATGGAATTGGTCGATGAAGAATGCCGTTATGTGGTGTACCCCGACGGTGGTTGGGACTGGCCGCTGTGGAAGTGGAAAGGCAGTGTAATCAATGAGGGCGACTGCGTCTACGGTAAGTTCTTCGGCAAGAAAGCCGGGTTCATCGCCATGGAGTGGTGGCCCGACTTCATGAACCTGCGTCGCGCTAATGCACCGAGCATTGACGAGGACTCTATTGAGGCGGCCATCCTTGCCACGCTGCAGGCGCATGGTAGCCTCATCACGCGTGAGTTGCGCCGTGCGTGCGGTTTTACCGGGCCCAAGATGCGCAGCCGCTTTGATGCCTTTGTTACACGTCTGCAGATGTCGTGCCACATCGTCACGCAAGACTTTGTTTATCCTCGTGACCGTCACAACCGCGAGTATGGCTGGGGATGGTCGTTGCTCACTACGCCCGAGGCGCTCTATGGCCGCGAGGCTTGTGTCTGCCCGAGCACGCCCCGGGAGTCGCATGACAAGATGCTCGCTCACCTGCGCGGGGTGCTGCCGCACGCCACCGATGCCCAGCTGCAGCGACTCCTGAAATATTAACCGCCCCACACAACTGTGGTTCCTCTCCGTAGTTATTCACTGTGCGTTTACTATGGTATTCGCACCGCCCTTGCATTATCTTTGCCACACACCCCACGCTCATTGACATCCTTCCCATTTTTCCCGCCTTTCCCATCCAACTCATTAGTTCACTTTGACTGTTCGAATAATCGAATATTCGACTGCTCGTAATCCCTCATTGCCCAAGCGTGAGTGCTTGTGGCTATGCGGTTGCTCATCGCCGCACGCGATTACAAAACAAAAAACTACACCATGATGCGCGAAGCGCGAACCACGAATACAGTACAATATCCCACGAACGCAGTATAATCCTTCCCACGTCGCCACCAATCGTGCGAGCCGAATGCAGAGTCAAATCTATTTGAACTTTCGATTGACGGCAGAGCACAGGTGGTGACCCTACAACGATGTACCATGCAAGTCTACAAATTCTCCATTTTCCCAACTTTCCCAACTTTCCCAACTTTCCCGGTCTTCCCAAGATTCCCGGTCTTCCCAAGATTCCCGGTCTTCCCTAATCTTTCAGGACGCTACATTATTACGCTACATTTTGCGTTACGCATTTTGCGAAAAAAAATCTTTCACATTTTGCGAAATCTCTAATGGTGTCTGTCGCCCCGATGGGGCTAATCCTTTTGGTCGCAACCATTTACAGGGGTTCCGCCTGCGGCTGCACCCCTGCCTATTTGCTTGACATCCCTAACGGGATTAATTGCACACGTCCTAACTCCACAGAAACAATTAATCTCTACGGAATCAAGGAGTTGTGATGCATTCTTGAGTTGCTACTCGTCTTGCTCGTACCAGATAGAGTACATGAGGTAGTTGCGGGCTATCTTCACGTTGATTTCGCTGGCCTGTGCGGGGTCGACCATCTTCTTGAACTTGGCGGGGCTGCCGGCCCAGAGTTCGTGAGGGCCTATCTTGGTTCCGCCGAGCACCACGCTACCGGCCGCCACGATGGCACCTTCGCCCACCTCGGCATGGTCGAGGATGATGCTGCCCATGCCAATGAGCGCCATGTTACCAATCTTGGCGCCATGAACCACGACGTTGTGGCCTATGGAGACATCGTCGCCAATTTCAGTGACAGATTTCTCGTAGAGTGTGTGAATCACAGCATTGTCTTGAATGTTGACGCGGTTGCCAATGGTGATGGTGTTGACATCGCCGCGCAGCACGGCTCCGAACCAAATGCTGCAGCCTTCACCCATGGTGACGTCGCCCACGACGACTGCGTTGTCGGCAAGGAAACATCCTTTGCCTATTTTGGGGTCATAGCCCCTTACTTTTTTGATGATTGCCATTTGTTATGTATGCTAATGCTAAAATTAATTGTAATGCTAATGTGGAAGTTCCTCTTCGAGGCACATTTCCGGGTTATTGTCTGGCACCAAGCTGCGAGGGTCTCCGACCCTCTGGCATGGTGTTAATCACATGATGGGCCTTCGACCCATTTGACCTCTTCGAGGTCGACTTCCTCATGAATACAACAGTCAATTGACTTATGCAAACCCCATAAGAAGTTAGAGGGGGGCGCACCGGGCGGTGAGCCAGGTGAGTTCCTCGGGTTGTAGATAGGGCGTGAGGCGCTCGAGCACCATGGCGTGGTAGTCGTTGATTTGCTTCACCTCTTCGGGGTTGAGCATCGAGAGGTCGATGAGACGGCGGTCGTAGGGGAAGAGGGTGAGGGTCTCGAAGCGCAGGAAGTCGCCGAACTCCTCGGTCTTGGGTCCCTCGACGCAGAGCAGCAGGTTCTCGGTGCGAATGCCGTATCGGCCGGCGCGGTAGATGCCGGGCTCGTCGCTGGTGATGTAGCCGGGACGCAGTGGCGCGGGATTCAGGTCGAGGCGGATGCTGTGAGGCCCCTCGTGGCAGCCCAGGAAGTGGCCCACACCGTGTCCGGTGCCGTGCAAGTAGCCGAGTCCCTCGCTCCAGAGCGGCATGCGCGCCAGCGCGTCGAGTTGCACACCGCGCGTGCCTACGGGGAACTGGGCGCGTGCCAGCGCCAGGTGGCCCTTGAGCACGAGGGTGTAGTCGTGAATCTCGTCGGGGGTGGGGTTGCCCAGGGTGATGGTGCGGGTGATGTCGGTGGTTCCGTCGAGGTATTGTGCGCCCGAGTCAATGAGCAACAGTCCGTCGCCCTGCAGGATGGAGGCACTCTCCTCAGTAGCCTGATAGTGCACAATGGCACCGTGCTCGCGATAGCCGCAGATCATGGCGAAGCTGTCGCCGCGGTACAGGTCGCTCTTGGCACGTTCCTCCTGGCCTCGTGTCCACACGTCAATCTCGTTGATGGTTCCTGATGGAGCTGTCTGTTCGAGCCACATCATGAGCCGCACAAGGGCTGCGCCGTCGCGTTCCATGGCATGGCGGAATCCCTCAATCTGCACTTCGTTTTTCTCGGCCTTGATGGCGATGACAGGCGAGGGCATATAGGTCTTTTGGCATAGCAGAGCCTGACCCAGAGTGTCGCTCACGCGGTTGGGGTCGAGGATGATGACCTCGCGCTCCTTGCGGTGCTCAAGGAATTTCTCCACGTCGTCGTAGTCCTTGATTTTCACGTCACAGTCCTTGAGATGCTGTTTCACCTCTTTAGTAACCTTGTTGTCGTCGATGAAAAGCACGCGGTCGTGTAGCGAAATGAAGGCAAAGGCGATGACTACCGGAGTAAACTCCACATCGCTGCCGCGCAGGTTAAAGAGCCACGCAATCTCGTCGAGTGCGGTGATGAGCAGACTGTCGGCACCGGCGGCCTTGACAGCCTGCATGACGCGCTGTAGCTTGCTGTCGACATCCTCGCCGGCATACTCCACATCGTGTACAAAGGCGGGTGCCGAGGGGCGTGCCGGACGGTCGGGCCACACGCGATCTTCAGGATAGAAGTCGGTGACGAGCATGAATCCGTTTTCGCCGCAGAACACCTCGAGTCTGTTGGCCTCGAGCAGAGAGAAGAGACGGCCGTTGATGGCTATCACGGAGTCTTCTTCCAGATTTTGGGCGAGCCATTGGTGAATGTCGGGTTCGCCTTCAATGCCTTCTTTCACCAGTTCAAATCCGCTTTGGTCGAGTTGCTGCTCGGCTTGCAGAAAGTAGCGCGAGTCGGTCCACAGTGCGGCTTTGTCGAGGGTGACGACGGCGGTGCCGTTGCTGCCGGTGAAGCCGGTGATGTAGTCGCGGAACTTCCAGTGTGCGCTGATGTATTCGCTCTGGTGTGGGTCGGTGCCCGGAATGATGAAGGCGTCGACATTGTTCTGGCGCATGAGGTTGCGCAGATTCTCAAGGTGCTGATAGGTTTCTTTGCTCATAGTTGTATATGTAGTTTTCAGTTGTCAGTTATCAGTTGTCAGTTGTGAGTTTTCAGTTGTCAGTTGTGAGTTTTTAGCAGCACAAATTTACAGAAAAAACTCGGAATATGCCTTTAATTCCCCAAAAATAACGTTAGTCACTCGTTTCCGTTGAGATTATTCGTCTTCATCATCGATTTCTGGGCGGAATTCAAAGCTAAGTTCTGAGCCTTGGATGTTACATTCTTCAAAAATGCCGCGTAGTATCCCGATTTTCGTTGCCGTGCTGTTTGAAGACCAGACATAAATTCCATCAGATATTTCACTATTCCAGTCTTCTGGCTTTCTTGAGAGATGGTTTATTTCCCCGGCACTCATCCACTCAAAAGTGGCACGATGTTCATGCATGGCAAGAATGCAGACATTAATCAGCATATCTTTCCATGTGTTAACAACATATCGGTTGCCGAGGAATGAGTATGCTTGCAGTGATTTGCCAGTGAACTCGTAATCTTCATCGAGGGTGGCAGTTTCAGCTTCACGCTTGAAGGGAATAAAAGAAGTGGTTGGCATTGGCCATAAACTCAGTGCTACATTAAGTAAGCTGGTTTGCCTTTTCAATATTTCTTCTTCAGTCCACTTATCAAAGCCTTTAACATCGTTGTTTAAACGGAATGCGCTATCATTAAACCCTTTGTCCATATCTCTCTTTTTGATGAACGACAAGTTGCTATATTGTGAGTTGTATCCTGTGAGAGTGAGGTTTGCCATTGTGTGCAAGTACTGCTCATGTATGCGTTCCCAATCTTCGCCAAGTGCTTCTTTCCATTTTTCTGAAAGCGTTTGCGGCATAATATGCTCAATGGTAATCTTGTCTTCTGATAGAAGTTTTACAATATCGTGCCGTTCGTTGCTATTGCGGTTTTCAAGCCTTTCAATAATAAAAGTTCGTAATGGTCTTGGCATCTTATAAACTTGTCGTTCAGCAAACGACACTTTGAACTTATCGTCTCTTGGGAATATTGATGACTGTTCTTTGTGTAGTAGGATATAGATTAACACATCAACATATTCTGGTCCAACGCCATTTACAGTTGATTTGTCAATCGCTTTTACAACATCTCGATGAAGTGTAGCGAAGACCTTATTGAGTGCATTAGATGGCAAGTTGCACATGATGCGTCGTGTCCAGTAACTTTCAACTATGTCAAGTACGCGACAAATGCTATCCTCACTCATGTTCATTTTGGTGGCATAATCAAAAAATGCCATATAAAATGGATATGCGACTGTGGACTCCAAACTGTGCATCTGTTTGAGTTGAATGTTGACTTTGTTGAACTGGGTGCTAGCGTTATCAATTTGTTTGTAGATTTCTGCGTAATGGTACATATCACGCAGAAGTTCTGTTCTATCGGTTGCTTCTTTTTCAGCGTATTCCTTGAAAATGAAATAGATTTTGTCGATGCGACCTATCTTGCCCTGTTTCATGGTGAGATAGTCACGCACAAAAGGAGATGTGTCATATTTCGTGCTTTCTTCAATGGGATTCCAGAATCGTGTATACAAGTCGTCCTGTTCTTGTGGCGTGAGCGACATGAGCAGGTAGTTCCTAATCTTATCGGCTTCTGTGAGGTCGAGGCCGGTAGAGTTCAGACTCTCGAAGATGAGTTGTGCGTCATCGTCTTCATCAAGCTTGATATTGATAACTTCAAGTTTCTTGATGGTGTCAAATAGCTCATCCAGTGTAAGCTTGCATTTGAGGATTTCATCCATGAAAAACTCATAATTGCGAGTCACATTTGATGCTTTGATGTATTGCTCCTTAGGGAGATATAGCAATGCGTCGAAAGCTTGCATATCTTTCTTGATGGGTTTGAGCTTAACTTTACGTTCATCCTCTTGGTATTCGTCTACTAGGTAGCGTTTGAAGATTTTCTCGTGTAACTTTGTGTCAGTAGCGGTTAACAATCCGTCTTTATAAGCATTCACCATTGCAATTAGAATCAGCGACACAGTTGTTATGCGCTGTTGACCATCAATGATAAAGCGGTCTTCAGTGCCTTGTTCTATGCTTGAAACGATACTGCCGAAAAAGTGGCTGCTTCGTCCGCTCTTGTGCAACTTCAACAAGTCTTGAAATAGTTGCTTGCAGTTTTCCTCTTTCCAGTCATAATTGCGCTGGTATAGAGGTATGATGAATCGTTTGTCCGACCCATCAAAGAATTTTATTAATGGTTGAGCTTCTCCTTTCATATTAATATGTGTGTAGGATTTATATTATTTAAGTCTATAAAGAAATATAATTTACTTATTTTAATAGGGAAGTTCCTCTACGAGGCACGTTACTAGGTCGCAGTTTATCACCAAGCTGCGAACCTCTTCGAGGCTCTTGCATGGTGTTAATCACATTGCGGCTCTCCGAGCCTTTTACCTCTTCGAGGACTTTTTCAATGGTTTTGCAACACCCTCCCTACAAAGTGCACTGTTACTTGCTTAAGGGGTGGTCGGTGAGGGCGGGGACGGGGGTGCCGATGCATGCGCTGGGCATCTGGATGTGGAGCATGGCGCAGATGGTGGCGGCGATGTCGGTCATGCCGGTGGGTCGTGCGGTCTCGCCATGTGGCACGTGCCAGCCCATGAAGACCATGGGAATGTGGCTGTCGTCGGTGCTCCAGGTGCCGTGGTTAGAGCCGGGCTCGTGGGCTTCGCCGGCATAGCCGCCGGGTTTGAGGACAACGAAGAGTTCGCCGCTGCGCTCGGGGTGATATCCCTTGATGATGCGCTCCTTGAGCGGCTGTGGCACCGGCTCGTTCTGGATGTTTTCGATGTCGACCACGCGGTCGACCTGCGGTGCGCGGCAGAAGAACTTGACGGCCTCGCGTTTCACGGCCTCTCGGTCAACTCCGGCGCTATCGATGGCGTGGTTGTTGAGGTAGATGCTGTATTCGTTGAAGTCCTTGATGAGGTTTTTAACTCCGAACTGCTGTGCCAGGTGGTCGTTCATCGCAGTGGCGACGTCGGCACCCCAGTAGGCCCAAGCCCAACTGGGCAGGTGATGCTCGGTAGAGTATTCGTAGTTGTTGGTTCCGCCGTGGTCGGCCGAGAGGAAGAGCAGATAGTTGCCCTTGCCCACGGTGGCGTCGAGGGTGTTAAAGAAGTCGGCGAGGTCGCGGTCCAGTTGCAGATAGGCGGCATTGGTTTCGGGCGAGCGTGTGCCGTAGGTGTGCGCAATCATGTCGGTTGATGAGACGCTGATGGCGAGCATATCGGTGGCATCGGTCTGTCCCAGTCGCTCATTTCGCAGAATCTCTTTGGCGAGTTCAAAGGTGAGCGACACGCCCATGGGTGTTTTCGTCGGGTCAATCTTCATGTCCTGCGCGTGGCGCTTGTTGAAAGCCTGCACATAGGGCGGCAACTGCTTCATGTAGTAGTCGCTGGTGATAAAGCAGCCGTTCTTGCGGTCGACCCAGAAGGCGCCATTGGCCGCATGCCCGGCGGGCAGAATGGCGGCTCGGTCCTTGAGGGCCACGCCGTAGACGCGTGACTTGAAGTCGGTGGCAAGTCTCAGCTCATCGCCTATGGTGGTAGCGAGCAGGTTGCGGGGCGATCGGCGTCCGGCATTGCCATTGGAGCCCACAGGGTTGGCTGTGTCGTCCTGCACGCTCGACACGTGCTTGCCATAGATGAAGTAGTTGTTGCCGGCCACACCGTGGAAGGCGGGCACTGAGCCGGTGTAGATGCTGGCATGGCCGCAGGCGGTGACCGTGGGCACATAGTCGATGATGCAGTTGTTGCAGCTATAGCCCTCGGCGAGCAAGCGGTCGAATCCACCGCCTGTGAAGCGGTCGTGATAGTAGTGCATATAGTCCCAGCGCATTTGGTCAACTACGATGCCCACCACTAATTTGGGGCGTGCTGGTTGAGCGATTGCCATGAGAGCCGCCGTAACGCTGATAAGAAATAGACTGAATCGTTTCATGACATGAGGAGTTGAAGTTTTGCACAAATTTACTGAATATTTTTGTGATGCCCAAAAATAAGGTGAAAATGCAGAAGTGAGTCGGTGATGCGATGACTAATTTGAGAGTTGGAGCATGCTTGTGATTCAAGAATAATCATTAAATTTGTGGTGAAAAAGAGAAAATAACTATGTTGAAAGAAGGATTGACACACACGAGCCGCCTGGTGGTGACCGAGGCGGTAACGGCCGCAACGATGGGTTCGGGCGACATGGCAGTGCTTGCTACTCCCGCCATGCTGGCACTCATGGAGAATGCTGCGATGCTGGCTGTGGCAGAACATTTGCCTGAAGGGGCAACCACAGTGGGCGGGCACATTGCCTCAAGTCATGTGAAACCCACAGCGCCGGGCGGTGAGGTGACCGCTACTGCCACGCTCACGAAGGTAGAGGGCCGCAAGCTGCACTTTGCCGTGACGGCGCACGAGGGCGACGCGCTCCTGGGAGAGGGCACGCATCTGCGCTTCATCGTCGACCGCGACCGATTTTTGAGTAAACTGTAAGGTTTAGCGCTGGTAGTGGGGGAGCTCTTCAGGCAGAATGATGGAGACCTCGACCATGCCTTGCACCTCGCCGTTGTCGTCTTTCCAGGGCGACTGGAAAATAATCTTTTTTGCGCCGTTCTTGCTGATGGTGTAGCAGTTGGTGGTGTCTGATTCCATCATGTGACGAATCATGTCTTGCGAACGCTTCTGGTGGCAGGGAAACAGGTTCTTGCCCACCATCGATTCTCCGTTTTTGTTAAAAGTCTCGCGCGAGCGCTCGTTCATGTAGATAACGGTGCCTTCGCGGTCGCACACCGTGATGGCGCAATGCATGTGTTCAGCCCAATCGTTCATAGTAGAGAAAAGTGTTTTTAGGTTATCAATATTGCAAAGTTAGTGGAAAGAATGGAAATCTGCAACTTCCCTCCTACCACGTCTCCAAAAAACTTTATTTAATTATGTGCTATGTAATTGATAGAATCCCTATTAATTTTTTAAACAGCCAATAGGAATTACATAAACCCCGTCTTTTCTTTGGTAAGCAAATTGACCTACTCCTGTAATAACAGCCATGAATGATGGTGTATGCATTTTATCTAAGTCAATATTATTGGAGAGTTCTAACAAATTGTCTGCTCCCTCATCGATACGAATATCACCCCCAAGTTTCACTTCAATAAGAGCATAGTTACCATTTCGTAGATGAATGACTGCATCACATTCAAGGCCGTTGCTATCTCTGTAATGATATATTTCACCATCTAAAGCTTGTGCATACACACGCAAATCACGAACAACTAAATCTTCAAAAAACAAACCGAATGTTTGTAAATCATTGATTAAGTCTTTTGGTCCAAGACCTAATACAGCTGTACCGATGCTCGGATCGACAAAATGACGCGTATCACCTGTTCTGATTGCAGCTTTACTGCGAATATTTGGATTCCAAGCAGGAAGATCTTCAACAACAAATAGCTTCTTTAAAGCCTTGATATAATCGGCCACAGTGTCTTCATCTAAGGTGTTCGCATCGTTGGAAAGCATATCTTTTCGAATGGTTGAATAAGAAACTTGTTGTGAGATGTTCCTGGCGTAAGAACGCAGAAGTAGTTTTGTTCGTTCGGGATTTCTTTTCACTTTGTCAACACGTCGGATATCACGTTGGATAATTGAATCCACATAATCAAAAGCTTGATCAAGAGCCACGTCCTTAGATATCAATGTTGCCCATGGCCATCCCCCACGACAGGTAAGAAAAGCTATGTCCTCTAACCCCAAATTGTTTTGTTGAATTTCAAATGGGTTTCCATCAAACAAATCCTTTAGACTAATGCTTCCGGTAGAATCCGTTGATTCATATAAACTCATTGTGCGCATTCTCACGTATGCATACCGGCCAGTACCACTATGGATTGTTTCATCTGCGTCTGGAAGAATAGAGGAACCTGTCAAGATAAATTGAGATGGTTCTCCACGTTTATCTACTTCGTTCCGTATGGTGTCCCAGATTGGAGGTAGAGCCTGCCATTCATCAATCAAACGAGGGGTATCTCCTTCCAGTAATGTCTTTGGACTAATCTCTATCATTTGAGTGCTTTGAGCGAGAACGGAAGAGTCCCCCAAATCAAGAATACTTTTGGCTAATTGCTTGGCCGTAGTTGTTTTACCGCACCATTTAGGCCCTTCTATTAAAACAGCCCCCTTGCCAAGCACCTTTCGCTCCAGTATTTTATCAGCGATTCGTTGTTTGTACTTTACCATATTATTTTTGATTGCAAAGATACTTTATTTATTTTAACAATCCAAATGATTTTTATATTTTTCGGTGATTTGTAGCGATTTTTTTCGGTGATTTGCGGAATATATATTCGGTGATTTGTGGTTGATTTGTTCGGGTATTTGTGGCAGAGTTGCTGCGGCAGTTTGGTAAAAAAAGTTTTTTTTGCGGGTGGATTGCTGTGGTTTGCGCGAAAGTGTGTATATTTGTAGGTTTAATATATATTTTTTTAGTAAATTAAGAGTAATAGCATATTGTGGAAATGAAGAAACGCAAACCGACCTTTTCCTTGTTGCTGGGTGCTGTGACGCTGGTTTTGAGCCTCATGCTGGGCGCTTGTAGCGGTTCACCCATTGAGAAGATGGTGAAAGATGCCTTTTTGCAAGGCGACACCACGCAGGCTCGCTTCGACAGCATTTGCAGCGTCATCAAGGCAAATCCCGACCGCTATAGTGACTACGTTGATGAGAATGGCGAAATCAACATCGAGAACCTGAGCAAGATGATTGAAGAAGTGGGCGGTAGCCTGCGTCCGCCCATGCACTGGAATGTGAAGGCCTATGGCGTGGCAAGCTACTCGCTGACGGTCTATTTCGAGCGCAGCGGCTCGATGGTGCCCTATGACCAAACGAGTGGTGGTGGCCAGTTGAAGAAAGCGGTGAACGACCTCATCAACTACTTCCCGGCCGACGAGCAGCAGGTGAGCATCAATATCGTGAACAACGATATTTACCCCTATAACGGCACCACCGCAAGTTTCCTGCAAGACCGCAACATCTACGAGAGCACGCGCGGCACGGGCGATGCCAGTTTCACCGATTTCCAACTCATCTTCGACAAGATATTCAAGGCGCAAAAGCCCGGCAATGTGAGTGTGCTGGTGACCGACCTCATCTACTCGCCCAAGAACACGGCCGATGTGAGCGTGGAGAAGATACTCAACGAGGAGAACAGCCTTGCCACCGCCATCTTCAAGCAATATAAAGGCAAGTCGATTATCGTGAACCAGCTCATGGGCGACTTCGACGGCAAGTACTATCCCTACAATGGCGAGCCCTTTGACTATCGCGGCCGCAGGCCGTTCTATGTGATTGTGATAGCCGATGCCCAAGTGATGGACCGTATGGCCGGCGACGCGCGCTTTGACCGTTTCCTGAACCTGCCCGGCGTGCTGGAAACCTATCGCTTCAACCAGGCCCAGAGCCAGTTGAAGTACAAGATACTGCCCAGTTGGAAAGACGATGTGGGCCGCTTCCGCATCAGCCGCGACAAGCAGGGTGCGCTCACTCAGTGCGAGGGCGACCGCGAGACGGGTGTGCTGTGCTTTACAGTGGCTGCAGCGCTCAACGGCTTACGCAAGAGCGACGCCTTCTTGACCGATGTGAACAACTATACCGTGCAGTCGCACGACGGCTACGCCATCAAGGTGCGTAAGGTGGAATCGGCTGACATCAACGGCAACAACAAAGACTATCTGGAAGGCATGTCGCACCTCATTACCATTGCGGGCAAGCCTCAGTCGCCACGCGATGCGGTGACCTTGAGTCTGCGCAATGACTTCCCCCAATGGATAAGCAAGTGCACCAGCCGCGACGATAGCCATGCCGGCGGCGACTTTGCGGGCACCACCTTCGGGCTCGAGCAGTTCCTGCGTGGCATCTACGATGCGTTCACGGCCGGCGAGAGCAACTATGCGACATTGACAATTGAAATTGAGAAATAACAAAAACTGATATACGATGGAGAAGAAAGTGACCTATCTGATAACGGGCATCATCGTGACTGTGCTCTACTGGATTTTCAAAGTGGAAATTCTGGAAAAACTCTACTATGCGCAGGGCTTTAGCGATGAGATGTATAACAACAGCGTGTATGGCATCGTTACCGCCATCAGCATAGGCATGGCCTGGCTGGTGGCCGCTATCTACTATTATGTAATCAATTCGGTGCGGTTTGCGCGCTGGTGGCACTGGCTGTGCATGCTGGTGATTGTGACCCTCATCACGCCCATCATCTGTTATTTTGTGATTAACGGCATCTTCAGCAGTGCCGGCAAGGACTTTGCCCACGAGGCAATGGCCTTTAGCGTGAGCAATCTGCTCACCGTGGCGGTGCTCTTTGTGATAGCGTCGTTCTCCATCAGGTGGTGGAGCAGCAACTGCCGTCACACGCCCTTCCCGCAGTGATGAGTTTTTGATAAAAAAGAGAAAATTTTAGACTTACAATATGAGACTATTTGTTTTTGCTATAGGCGGAACCGGTTCGCGCGTGCTCAAGTCGCTCGTGATGCTCGCAGCCGCCGGTGTGCGACCCCTTGACGAAGACGGCAAACCGCTGGAGAACTTCGAGCTGGTTCCTCTCATCATCGAC
Source organism: uncultured Bacteroidales bacterium (assembly GCA_946412245.1). GTDB lineage: Bacteria > Bacteroidota > Bacteroidia > Bacteroidales > Muribaculaceae > Sodaliphilus. The sequence continues at coordinate 11,652 of CAMKGM010000011.1, read as the reverse complement.
CCACACAAGAGCAATGAAGACCTGAAGCGCACCGAGGCGCTGCTCAACAGCTATCGCATGATTCGCGAGAAACTCTATGGCCGCCAAGTGAATGGCGACGGTTTCTTTGCCATGAAGATTTCTACTTTGCAAGAAATCATGGGACTCACCACGGCACAAATCAACGACAGCTTTGTGATGAACATGGAGGCGGTGGGGCAGTGCAAGTTCCGCGACTTCATAGGCTACGATACGATGAACGAGCCCAATCAGGCGCTGTCGTCGCTGCTCTTTGCCGACTATCAGCTCGAGAACAAGATGAACATTGGCTTTGTGGGCTCGCCCAACATTGGTAGTGTGGCGCTCAACATGGTGAAGGACAGCGAGGAGTTTAAGGCCTTTGCCAATGTGTTCAACGAGGGCGACCGCATCTTCTTCATCAGCAGCATCTTTGGCGGTACGGGAGCAGCCGGATTCCCCATCTTGGTGAAAAACATTCGTCAGGCGCAGAACATCGATGTGAGCAACAAGAGTTTCCTGCAGCATGCCCCCATTGGCGGCCTCACGGTGCTGCCTTACTTCAATCTGAACAACAGCCAGGGCAAGAGCATTGACAAGGCCGACTTTGTGGTGAAGACGCAGTCGGCGCTGCAGTACTATAACGAGACACTCACCGGCCCCAACGACCGCAATGTGAATGTGATATACTACCTGGGCGACCAAACCTCGTCAATCCCCTATGACTACGACCCGGGCAATGTGCGCGATCAGCACGACCCCGCCCACCTCGTGGAACTGGTGGGAGCGATGGCTCCGCTCAAGTTTGCCGGCATGGCGGGCAACCAGATCTATGACAGCGTGGGCGGTTTCCAGCCCGCCAAGGCGTTTGAGTACGGTCTGGAGCGCGATAGTCTGGATGTGGACTTTGCCACTTTCGGACTCGAGACCCGCGAGTTGATTTACCGTCCGCTGGTGAAGTTCCACATGTTGTTTGTGTACTTGCGCACGGGCTTCAAGAGCATCATCGGTCAAGGCTTTACGCAAGACGAGCCCAAGATCAAGAGCGACTTTGCTACCTCGCAGTTCTATCGCCAGCTCACCGAGCATTTCTTCGACTTCTACACCGAGTGGCTCACCGAACTGCACCAGAACTTGCGCCATGTGCAACTGTTTAATGTGGGCGAGGAAAACCTTGCCAACATCATTAAGAATGTGACTACGCGCAAGACTTTCTTTGGCCGCAAGAGCGTGGACAACAACACCCTCAATGGCGAGCTCAACCGATTGAGCCGCGATGCCAAGCACTATGGCGAGCACTCGGTGGAATACAAGCTACTTGACCTCTTCAACAAGGCGGCAGGCAAGGTGCTTGACGACAAATTTGAAAACATCAACTGACAATGAGCAACATACTATCCTATAACAACAAGACGGCCAAGAGCGGAGCCAACGACTGGATTCCTGTGGAGCCTTACAGTGACGATGACATTCGTCAAATCAAGGACCCCAACGGCGGTCTGTCGCAGAATCCGCGCACAGCCATTCCCAGCCCATTTGCGCAACTCGACCTGGTGAAGAACGCGTTTGATCACCTGACCAACGGCGGCACCCGCATGACCGGCATTGTGAGCGAACTCAAGATGGTGAGCGATGCGCTCGATGTGGCGCAACTCTTCTTTGAGTATGAGAATCACCGCGACCAGCTCCACGTGGTGCGCTGGAACAAGGCTACCGAGATTGAACGTCTCATGGCCGACCCGCAGCATCGCCTCTATGGCGAGACGCTGGCACTGTTCATGCAGAGCGACACGGTGTATAACTTCGCCGACCTCAATGACTGGTACATTGTGATGCTTGGCAACAAGGTGCTGGGCGCCACTTCTCCCTCGTCGTTCACCATGGCGGCACCTTTCGCTCCGACTGAGGAGACGGTCCATGTGGAGCCTAATATCAAACTTTTTGGTGCGGTGCGCGACTTGTGGGAACGTGACGAGGAATTTGTTTATCACCTGTTCCTGCTGTTCAATGCCTACACCCAGTTGCGCTACAAACTGGGCAATGTGTATGCCTACATGGTGAGGAATCTGCCGCTCATCGAGCGCAACCGGCCGCACCTCTATCAACGCATCTTGCAAGCGTTGCCTAACCCCACCGCCTTGCAGGCCGACCGCGAGGGACTGGTACGCCAAATGCTCGACCAGCAGTTCAGCCCCTTTGTGGGCGAGGAAGAGATTACCATTCTCTCAGCGCCGCTCTACCACAAGCGCAGTATGGACATACGCCACATGGCTTCGGAAAGCGACTTCGTGATTGCGCCTACTCGACGCATGCCCGATGGCACCGTGTTGCCGCTGGTGCTGCGCAACAACTTCAACGGCAGCATCGACCACTACCGCTATGTGAACCGTGAGTGGGAGAGTGCTACGCAGGTTTATGCCTCGGGTATAGCCCTCGCCGACCGCAAATTGCCGGGAACCAACATTCAGTACCCCTTTATCACTACCGCCGATTTCCTCACAGAGTCAATCGTGAAACTGAGTGGTGCCATCGATAGCGACCACTACTTCGACGGCAACATCGTGCGGGCCAACTATGGCTCCACAGCCAGTTACCTGCTGCCGGTGAAGCCGCTCTTCTTTGACTACTTCACCGCTGCCGACCTGCAAGGCACCGTTCAAGGACAGCCCTGGCTACAAATCACTGAGAATGCCGATGGTAGCGTGACGGTGACTCTGCGCATTCCGGTACGCAAGCGCTTCATGGAACTCACGCGCACCTATCTCACCGTGACCGACCCCAACTGGCAGTTTAACGAGCAGATGGGCACGGGACGCATTGTGAGCGGTGTGCAGTTGAGTACCGCCGTGTTCCCCTTTGTGCGCACACAAGGAGCCAATGCCTACAAGGTGCAACTGTTCTCCTATCTGCGCAACGGCAACGCCCGCCTCAAGTTCCGGTCGCATGAAGGCGAAGTGACGGTGACGGGCAAGGAACGAACCAAGGCATCGTTCAGCACTGCCTACTATGATGTACAGGGTAGTTTCGACTATATGGAGGCAACGGTGCAGACCGAGTTGGGTACCTTCAGCGGCGTGATTCTGCCCTTGTGGAAACCCTATAACGAGTCGGCCAAGGAACTGATTTTCGCCGTCGACTTCGGTACGACCAACAGTCACATTGAGTGGGCAGAGCATGGACACGAGTCGCAGCCACTCACCTTCACGCACAACCAGGCTGCCACGCTTGTTGCCTCGCTACTCAAGAAAGACTCGCTGCTCATTGCCGACCAGTTGCAGCGCATCGAGTTCCTGCCGCGCGACATTGACGATGTGTATGGATTTCCATTGCGTAGCGCGCTGGCTTCAAACGCCGCCGGAACCACCGGTAGTGCCTTGTTTGCCGACGTGAATGTACCGTTCCTATATGAGCGTCAGTACTTCGACGGATATCAGGTGACCACTAACCTGAAGTGGATGGGTAACAATGTGCTCTCCAAGGAGTTCTTGCGCGAGATGGTACTGCTCATCCGTGCCAAGGCGCTACTTGAGAATGTGGCGCTGAGCAATGTGCGAGTGGTCTACTTCTATCCGGTGAGCATGGGCGGTGGTGACCGCGGCAAGTTGGAACAGACGTGGCGCGACTTGTATAACACCTATCTGGGCGGCGATGCCGATGTGAACTTGCATGCCTATCCCGAATCGATTGCACCCTCGTTCTACTACAAGAGCGCCGATGTGGCGGGCAGTAACTTCGTGAGTGTAGACATAGGTGGTGGTACCAGCGATGTGGTGGTGTATCAAACCACGCCCGACCGCAACAAGACGGTGCCGGTGGCCATCTCATCGTTCCGCTTTGCCGGCGATGCCATCTTCGGTGATGCATTCACCGAGCGCGATGCCGACTCAAATCCGCTCATTCGCCATTATAGCGAGTACTTCAGGAAACTGGTGGAGCGCAACAGCGATGTTACCTATTTGAACAGCATTTTGAATCTGGTCATGTCGCAAAAACGCTCTGAGGATGTCAACGCATTCCTGTTCTCGATTGAGAATGTGGAGCAGTTGCGCAACCTGCCGCCTATGGACCGCAACCTGTACAGCTACAACGCGTTGCTGCGCAACGACGACCAGCGTAAACTCGTGTTCCTGTACTTCTATGCCGCTATCGTTTACTACATCGCTCATGCGATGAAGCATCGCGGCTATGCTAAGCCCAAGCAAATTTACTTCAGCGGCACAGGCTCGAAGATATTGAACATTGTGGGTTCGAAGACGCAGGTCAACGAGTTCACGCAGACCATTTTGGAACGTGTCTTCGGCGAGAAGTATACCGAGCAGTTCACCATCAAGATCGAGAGCGAGTGTCCCAAGCAGATTACTTGCCGCGGTGGTGTGCGCATCGAGAACCTGCGCACCGACGCACATCCCACGCCCGAGACGGTGGCTACCATTGAACTGATGCGTCCCCGCAACATCAATGCCATGAAGTATTGCTACTCGATGACCGATGTGGAGCAGTTCACGATGGACAAGGTGAACGACCTGGCGGTTCGTGACCAACTGGTGGCGCGCGTCAAGGAGTTCAATCAGTTCTTCATTGACCTGTGCGACAACGTGACACGCGACGAGTTCGGCATCGACAACAAGGTGATGAACCTCTTCAAGCAGGTGCTCAACAACAATGTGGACAATTATCTGGTGGCGGGCATCAATGCATTCCTGCAGGGCCGTTACGATGACGATGTGCCCATTGAAGACGTGCCGTTCTTCTATCCCATCATTGGCATTATCAGGTATAACCTGCTCAGTAACTTGTGCAACGAAGTGATTTCGAAACTATAATATGCAGAACGAATGAAAAAAAACAGAACCATAATAGGTCTTGCATTCATCTTCGTGTCATCATTACCCGCAATGGCGCAGAATGGTAGTGGCATCACCGGTTTTCAGACGGTTGTTGACATTGTACTGTTTTTGGTGGCTGCCTGTGCGGCGGTGTTTGCCTTCTTCTTGAGGCGTGACTTTGTAGCGCACAGACAGGCGGCCTCTGACGAAATCAGTGCCCTGAAACTGGCGCTCAAGAAGCGGCAGGAAGAGATGCAGCAACGCATAGACTCCCTCACTGTTCAGATTGACGAGTTGCGCAAGCAACAAATGGTCAGTCGCGAAACAAAACCGACTCCCGCAGCCAAGCCTGCGGTACCTAAGCGCGATGCCTATCCCAAGCAACTTTACTTGTCCCGTCCCGATGACAAGGGCGTTTTCCTTGCCGTCACTGCTACGTTTGAGCCGGGCAACTCACTGTTTGTGCTCACCACGCCCGATGGACGCACCGGCACCTTCAGTGTGGTTGATGACGCTGATGTGCATCAGTTGGCACTCATGATGCCCACCGAGAACCTGACTCGTGCCTGCACGGGCAACAATATTCAGGTGTCGGGCGGAATGCGTCGCATCGTCACTGAAGAGCCCGGCCGTGCCGTGTGCGAGAACGGAGCCTGGCGCGTGACCACGCAAGCGCGCATTCGCTATGAGAGTTGATGACAAAGAAATGAAATCACCATGCAGTGCTATTGTAACAAGTGCGGACGCAAGATTGTGATGACGCAGGGCGAACTCAACGCCCAGCACGGGCAGGTGGTGTGCCCGCAGTGCCTCGCAGTGTTCACCGTGCCACAGGCCAAAGGCGACAATCCGCCACCGGTTCCCGCCAAGTCACGGAAAAAGTCGGCCGCTGACGATAACGTGCCTCCCGTTCCACAACGCAAACCGCAGCGACAATCGGCAGCCGCTCCTCGGCAACGGCCCGCAGTGCGCCAAAGTGTTGTTTCGGCCTCGCCGGTTAAACCTAAGGCGACACCGCGCAAAGCCACGGCGAAAACTTCGCGCAAGAAACCCGCGGCCAAGAAATCGTTGCTGGGTTTCGGGTGGAACAACATGACGCCGCTGGGTTGCCTGGTGCTGAGTGTGCTGATAGCCCTTGTGTTCTTTGTCTTTTATTATATAATAGGTCAGCTTTTACTCTGACCGTCACATCTTACTGAAAACTATGGAATTTAAATGCCCCAAGTGTGGCGAAGTGATGAATATCAGCGACGAGCAGTTGCAGGCTACCGGCTATCAGACGGTGTGCCCGCAGTGTGCCTCGCCTTTGAAAATTGAGGGAGAATTTGCCTACATTCCCCTTGCCGAGGCTCCCGCTCAAGAGCAAGAGCCGGTTCAATCGGTTGAATTTGAGTCTGTTGAGTCGCAACAACCTGTCGATGTGCCGGTGGTGGAACTTGATGATGATGAAACGCCGCCGCCATTCCGTGGCGACACGGCCGGCAAGCATCCGCTCTTCGACGACGCGGTGGCCTACATCAAGACCTGCAGCGCCATCTCGGTGCCGCGGCTCAAGGATTACTTCGGCATCACGCAAGAAGAAGCGGCCGAACTCATGCGCCAGCTTGAGGAGAAAGGCATTGTGGGGCCTTATCAGGGTGGGGCACCTCGCAAAATTCTCATTGAGCACAATGCTGGTCTGCCCAGCGCCTTTGAGGGTCGACGCACCTATGAGCAGGACAAGCAGATGGACTTCTTGCGACGCGAAATGGAACGTCTGCAGCAAGGCGAGCATCCGCAAGTCAAAACCTACGGCTGCAGTTGCTTCTCGGTGCTGCTCATCGCCATGGCCATCTACCTCCTGTTCCAGATCTTCCGCTAATTTGGTGAATTTTTGCACCACGAAAACCCCAAAAATCTCAAAAACGTGTAGATTTGCGGTGTTGAAAAGTCTCAAAAACGTGAATCACCTATCTGCCTGTCTATATGGCCCCACTGTTGTGATGTTGAATACTGAAGGGCAACCACCCCTTCTGCGGCAATGCGGTGAACTACATCAGGACTTGCAGTGCTGCGCGCGGTCCCGAAGGTCACTTGATGGGAGTAAAATGAGTGAATATTAGCGTTTTCTCATAAAAAAACTAAGGATTTTAGTTTTATCAACTAAGAAGATTTGGAACAACACTGAAAGAATAGGTTAATTTGCATCGTGTAATCAAAATCTCCCATTCTACATGACCCCTGATCGGGATTCTAATGACCGATTTGGTTAAAGGAATCTGCAATTCATTGCGCTAAATACCCATTTAACCAAATGAACCGATGACGAGCAGCAATGATTTTTAGTTAATAATTTATAATCAATTATAAATAATTGTAAATTTTTAATCAAAAAGGACCTCAATAAGCAAGCTTTGCACCTTATATTTGTATAAAATAAAGAAAATAACTAATTTTGCACTGCAATTCGAAAGAGGGGGCACCATCGCTTCCTCTTCTTTATTAGCCAAATGTGACATTGACCGACGGCCATGTCGCAGGCTCTCAACAGAACGTGACGATGAAAACGATTAATGAACAAAAACTCACACAGGTGGTTGAACAGGCACTGGAAGGTAGCGACCTGTTCCTCGTGGAGGTGAACATTGACCATGCCGAGGCGGTGGTTGAAGTGACCATCGACGGCATGAATGGTGTAACACTCGACGACTGCATGCGCGTGAACGATGCCGTGCTTGCGGCATTCGACCGCGACCGCGAGGACTATGAACTCACCGTGGGCTCATACGGCATCTCCGAACCCTACAAAGTGCGCCGGCACTATGACAAAAACCTGGGCGGCGAGGTAGAGGTGCTTACCACCGCAGGCGAGAAACTCAAGGGCATACTTACCGCCGCCACCGACGACGGCTGCACCGTCACCGTACCCACCAAGATGCGCCTTGAGGGCAAGAAACGCCCTGAACTTGTTGAGGTGGCTCACGAATTGCGCTATAACGAGATTAAAATTATTAAAAACATCATACACATAAAGTAACTATGGCTAAGAAAGTTGAAACGGTCGATATGGCCGACAGATTTGCCGAATTCAAAGAACTGAAGAACATTGACAAGACCACGATGATTAGCGTGCTCGAAGAGTCATTCCGCAGCGTGCTCGCCAAGATGTTTGGCAGCGACGAGAACTTCGACGTGATCATGAACCCCGACAAGGGCGACTGCGAGATTTACCAAAATCTCGAAGTGGTGCCTGATGGTGAAGTGGTGAACGAGAACCGCGAGATAGGACTGACCGACGCTCGCAACGATGTCGACAGCCCCGACCCCGATTGTGAGATTGGCGAAGAGCATACACGCAAAATCGACTTTGCCAAGTTCGGACGCCGTGCCATCCTGAACCTGCGCCAGACGCTGGCCAGCAAGATTCTCGACCTTCAGAAAGATGCCATCTACACCAAATTCAAGGACTTGGAAGGCGAGCTCGTGAGCGGCGAGGTCTATCAAGTGTGGAAACGCGAGGTACTGCTGCTCGACGACGACAAGAACGAGCTGCTGCTGCCCAAGGATCAGCAGATTCCCACCGACATCTACCGCAAGGGCGATACCGTGCGCGCCGTCATCCATAATGTAGACAACAAGAACAACAACCCCAAGATCACCGTGTCGCGCACGAGCGAGCAGTTCCTGCGCCGCCTGTTTGAGCTTGAGGTGCCCGAAATACACGACGGACTCATCGTGATTCGTGCCGTGGCACGCATCCCGGGCGAGCGCGCCAAGATTGCCGTCGAAAGCTACGACGACCGCATTGACCCCGTGGGCGCTTGCGTGGGCGTGAAGGGCGGACGCATCCATGGCATCGTGCGCGAACTGCGCAACGAGAACATTGATGTGATTAACTTCACCACCAATCCGCAGCTGTTCATTCAGCGCGCACTGAGCCCTGCCAAAATATCGTCAATCAGGCTCGACGAGGAGAACAAACACGCCGAGGTGTTCCTGCGCCCCGAAGAGGTATCGCTCGCCATTGGCAAGGGTGGCTTGAACATCAAGCTCGCCTCGATGCTGACCGGATACTTGATTGATGTTTATCGCGATGTGGAGACCGATGGCGAAGAAGACATCTACCTCGATGAGTTCAAGGACGAAATCGACGAGTGGGTAATCGAAGCCCTGAAGAATATGGGTTGCGCTACCGCTAAGGCAGTCCTCCGTACTCCTCGCGAAGACCTCATTGACAAGGCCGACCTCGAAGAGGACACTGTGGACCAAGTTATCAGCGTGCTGAAAGCTGAGTTCGAAGATTAACAAAAACGACATTTTAATGATTTATCTATGCGAATAAAGATTAGTAAAGTTGTTAAAGACTTAAACGTAGGCGTACAGACGATTAAGGACTTCCTCGCCAAGAAGCACATCGAGGTCGATACCAGCCCTAATGCCAAGATCGACGAAGATGTGTACAACCTGCTCGCCAAAGAATTCAAACCCGACATGGAGCTCAAACTCAAGTCGGAGAAATTCACTAATGAGCGACAGAACGAGAAAGCCAAAATCGCCGCCGAACAAGCCGCCAAAGAGGAGCCCAAAAAGGCCGAGGAAATCAAGACCGAGGTTGAGGTGAAAGGGCCTAAAGTGCTGGGCAAAATTGATCTTGACTCAGTGGGCAAAGCACCCAAGAAAGCCAAGGAAAAAGCCGAAGAAGCCCAACCGGAGCAACCCGCCGAACCCGTTGAGCAACCCGAGCCTGTTGAGGCCGAACCGGAGCCTGTTCAGCAGCCGGAACCGGCTGAACCGTCAGTCAAACCCGAGGCTCCTCAGGTTGAAGAACAAACTCCTGAACCCGAAATCGTTACACCCGATCCACAGGTTGAGGAGTCCGAACCTGTGGACAAACCTGAACCCGTTGAAGAGAAACCCGAGGTGGAAATCTTCACCACCGGCACTCCCGTGCTCAAGAACACCATCAATGTGGTGGGCAAGATTGACCTGAACGCAATCAACCAGTCGACACGGCCCAAGAAAAAGACCAAAGAGGAGCGCCGCACCGAACGTCTCAACAAGGAGAAAGCGCGCCAAGCCGAGGCCGAGGGCAAGAAGAAACGCAAACGCATAGGTAAAGAGAAAATCGACATCGAGAAGAGCGCTCAGCAAATTCAAAGCGATTCCAAGCCCGGAAAGGCCGATCCAAAAGCCGGCAAACGCAAGAAAGAGAAAGCTAAACGCCCGTTCAAGCCCGAGGTGAGCGAGGAAGATGTGCAGCGCCAAATGAAGGAAACGCTGGCACGCCTCACCGCCAAGACCCAAAAGAAGAGCGCCAAGTGGCGTCGCGAGAAACGCGAAGCCGTGCGCGAAGAAGAACAGGCCGAGGCCGCTATGCTTGCCGCTGAGCAAAAGACACTGAAACTCACCGAGTTCGTGACCGCCAACGACCTTGCCGCCATGATGAATGTGCCGGTGAACAAGGTGATTGGGACCTGCATGAATCTGGGCGTGATGGTGTCAATCAACCAGCGTCTTGATGCCGAAACCATCAACATTGTAGCCGACGAGTTTGGCTTCAAAACCGAATATGAGAGCGCCGATGTGGCCGAGGCTATCCACGAGGAGGAAGACAGTCCCGAGGATCTCGAATCGCGTCCCCCTGTGGTGACCGTGATGGGTCATGTGGACCACGGTAAAACTTCGCTGCTTGACTACATTCGCAACTCTAACGTCATCGCCGGTGAGGCCGGCGGCATCACGCAGCACATTGGTGCCTACAACGTGAAACTGCCCAACGGACGCCGCATCACCTTCCTCGACACTCCCGGTCACGAGGCATTTACCGCCATGCGTGCCCGTGGTGCCAAGGTCACCGACATCGTGATTGTGATTGTCGCTGCCGACGACGCTGTGATGCCGCAGACGGTCGAGGCGCTGAACCACGCATCGGCTGCCGGTGTGCCCATCATCTTCGCCATCAACAAGATTGACAAGCCCGGCGCTAACCCCGACAAAATCAAGGAAGAGCTCGCTAATATGAACTACCTGATTGAAGAGTGGGGCGGCAAGTACCAGAGCCAAGACATCAGTGCCAAGAAGGGCATCGGTGTTGAGGAACTGATGGAGAAAGTGCTGCTCGAGGCCGATTTGCTCGACCTCAAGGCCAATCCTAACCGTAACGCCACCGGCTCTATCATCGAGTCATCGCTCGACAAAGGACGCGGCTACATCGCCACCGTGCTCGTGGACAACGGCACACTGCGTGTGGGCGACATCATCCTGGCCGGTACACACTATGGCAAGGTGAAAGCCATGTTCAATGAGCGCAACCAGCGCATTCAGGAGGCCGGACCGTCATCGCCCGCCCTGATTTTGGGTCTGAACGGCGCTCCCACCGCCGGCGACAAGTTCAATGTGATGGAAACCGACCAGGAGGCCCGTCAGATTGCCAACAAACGCGAGCAACTGCAACGTGAGCTGGGTCTGCGCACCCAGAAACGCGTCACGCTCGAGGACATTGGCCGCCGCAAGGCTTTGGGCGACTTCCACGAACTAAACTGTATCGTGAAAGGCGATGTGGACGGTTCTATCGAGGCTTTGAGCGACTCGCTCATCAAACTTTCTACCCCCGAGGTGCAAGTGAATGTGATTCACAAGGCTGTGGGTGCTATCACCGAGAGCGACGTAACTCTGGCAGCCGCCAGCGATGCTTACATCATCGGCTTCCAAGTGCGTCCCAGCGGCGATGCCAAGCGACTGGCCGCACAAGAGGGTGTCGACATCCGCATCTACTCCATCATCTACGATGCCATTGAGGAGGTGAAGAGCGCTATGGAAGGTATGCTCTCGCCCGACATCAAGGAGGAAG
>CAMKGM010000010.1 GCA_946412245.1 uncultured Bacteroidales bacterium | reverse complement strand
AGAACTGCATCTCCATCTGCTCGAACTCGCGCATGCGGAAGATGAACTGGCGGGCCACAATCTCGTTGCGGAAGGCCTTGCCTATCTGGGCAATGCCGAACGGCAGACGCATGCGGCTGGTCTTCTGAACATTCAGGAAGTTCACAAAGATGCCCTGTGCCGTCTCAGGACGTAGATACACGTCCATCGTGGCATCGGCGCTGCTACCCATTTGGGTCTTGAACATGAGGTTGAACTGACGCACATCGGTCCAGTTGCGAGTGCCTGAGATGGGATCGACAATGGCATAATCCTCAATAATCTGACGCAGTTCTTTGAGGTCGTTGTCGTTCATCGCTTTCTCATAGCGGCTGTGCAATTCATCGCGTTTCTTTTGATGCTCAAGCACGCGGCCGTTGGTCTGGCGGAACATAGCCTCATCAAAACTGTCGCCAAAACGTTTGGCAGCTTTAGCCACTTCCTTGTCAATCTTCTCTTCTATCTTAGCGATTTCGTCTTCAATGAGTACGTCGGCGCGGTAGCGTTTCTTACTGTCCTTGTTGTCAATCAGCGGGTCGTTGAACGCATCAACATGGCCGCTGGCCTTCCAAATAGTGGGGTGCATGAAGATAGCCGAGTCAATGCCCACGATATTCTCGTGCAGCAGCGTCATCGACTCCCACCAGTAGCGCTTGATGTTGTTTTTCAACTCCACGCCATTCTGACCGTAGTCATACACTGCGCCCAGGCCATCATAAATTTCACTTGAAGGGAACACGAACCCATACTCTTTAGCGTGCGATACGATTTTTTTGAAAACGTCTTCTTTTTGTGCCATATTCTGTTTTAGTTGTTTGTTTTCGTTTTGTTTGGCGTCGCAACCTCAACTTAGGCCACGACACATTATTTAATCAAACTGCAAAGTAAATGATTTTTTTCCGATTTTTCTCTATTTTTCTCGCGACACTGCCGCCTTTTCACCTTTTTTAAAAGTGCATTGAATTTTAGTGGCCGGTTTCGGCCCTCAAATTCCAGTTGTCAGCAGTCGGTCCTACGGGGTACTATTGATTTGTGTTTCCTAATAAACTGTCGTCTCAAAACCACATTTTTGCCCAAAATTAGTTATCAATGAAGGGCCGATGCGCATCTTTTCTTGTGTAAATCCAGGTTTTTTTTGTAATTTTGAAAGTTTCTTGGCATGAATTGTACATATTGTAACGAATGAAGAAAGAATAACAATTCTAATGGGAAGTTCAAAAACAGCTAATTCTCTCCACATGGATTTCATCACCCGATATCACAGCCCACTGGGCGCTATGACGCTTGCAAGCGACGGCGAGCGACTCATCGGTTTATGGTTCGACGGGCAACGACATTTTGCCGCCACGCTCAATGCCGTGCATGAGCCTCGCCCTACCCTGCCCATTTTCGACATCACACGGCGCTGGCTCGATGCCTACTTTTCAGGCAAGATGCCTGATTTCACCCCTCCCATCAGGTTGAGGGCCACCCCCTTCAGGACAGCCGTTTGCCACATGTTGCTCAATATTGGCTATGGCGAAACCACCACCTATGGTACTCTGGCCCAACGCTATGCCTATGAGCATGGGCTGCCCCACTTCTCGGCACAGGCGGTGGCGAGTGCCGTAGCCAACAACCCCATTTCGCTCATCATACCCTGCCATCGTGTGGTGGGAGCCGATGGAAGTCTCACCGGCTATGCCGCAGGCCTACACGTCAAGGAGCAGTTACTGCTACTCGAGGCAAACGGCAAGTTGCAAGCAAGATAATGATTCACCACTACACTCTTGCCCATTTTCCTCACTTTGTCCGGGTGATTGCATCTTTATTTGTGTAAATTCAGGTTTTTTTTGTAACTTTGTAGGTTAATTGCCGAAAAATGTACTTTTAGCTACACCTATGAAGAAAAAGAAAGACGAAAAACCTGAAGAGTTGAACGAAGAACAGTTGAATGCAACTGAAGATGCCGGTCAAGCTGCTGATGCCGAACAGCCTCAAGAAGAGGTGTCGGCGCAAGACGATTCGCAGCCCAGCGCACACTCAACCTATCAGGTGCCTAAAGATAAGAAACTGCAACTGTCGGGCATGTATGAGAACTGGTTTCTCGACTATGCCAGCTACGTAATTCTGGAGCGTGCCGTACCTCACATTGAGGACGGTTTCAAGCCGGTGCAGCGCCGCATCATGCATGTAATGAAGCAGAGCGACAACGGTCACACCCAGAAGGTGGCGGGTATCGTGGGCGACACCATGCACTACCACCCTCACGGCGACGCCTCCATCTACTCGGCACTCGTGCAGTTGGGGCAGAAAGGGTTGCTCATCGACACCCAGGGTAACTGGGGTAACATCCTTACCGGCGACGGTGCCGCAGCAGGCCGATACATTGAGGCACGACTCTCGGAGTTTGCCCTGGAAACCGTTTTTGACCCCAAGGTTACCGAGTGGACCTTGTCCTATGACGGTCAGAACAAGGAACCCGTCACCCTACCCGCCAAATTCCCGCTGCTCATCGCACAGGGAGCCGAAGGTATCGCCGTGGGCCTCTCGTGCAAGATTTTGCCTCATAATTTCAACGAGATACTGGATGCCGCAGTGAGCTATCTGAAAGGCGAAGAATTCAAGCTCTATCCTGACTTCCCGACAGGTGGCTACATTGATGTGAACAACTACAAGGACGGCGAGCGCGGCGGAAACGTGCGCGTGCGCACCAAAATTGAGAAATATGACAACAAGACCCTACTGGTGAAGGATGTGCCTTATGGCAAAACCGTGGGCAATGTTATCGACTCCATTCTCAAGGCCGCTGAGAAAGGCAAAATCAAGGTGCGCAAGGTTGAGGACAACACCTCGTCGCAGGCCGAGATTATCGTGCATCTGCAGCCCGGCACCTCGAGCGACAAGGCCATTGATGCGCTCTATGCCTTCAGCGATTGCGAAATCAGCATCTCGCCCAACTGCTGCGTAATCAAGGACGAGAAACCGCAGTTCCTCACCATCAGCGACCTGCTACGCTTTAGTGTGGATCGCACCAAGGACATCCTCAAGGCTGAGCTCGAATATCAGCGTCGGGAGGCCCAAGAATCGTTGCTCTATGCCTCACTCGAGAAAATCTTCATCGAGGAGCGCATCTATAAGGACAAAGCCTTTGAGCAGGCCAAGGACATGGATGCCGCTGTGGCTCATGTTGACAAGCGATTAGAACCCTACAAACCGCAGTTCTACCGCGAAATCACACGCGACGACATCCTGCGCCTCATGGAAATCAAGATGGCGCGCATCCTCAAGTTCAACATCGACAAGGCCAACAACTACATAGCCACGCTCAACGAGCGCATTGCCGACATAGACTATAAACTTGCTCACCTGGTGGAACACACCATCAACTGGTACACCGGTCTGAAGAACAAATACGGCGCACGATTCCCGCGCCGCACCATCATTCGCGACTTCGACACCATTGTGGCATCGAAGGTAGCTGAAGCCAACGAGAAGCTCTACATCAACCGAGCCGACGGCTTCATTGGCACCGCACTGAAAAAGGACGAGTTTGTGTGCAATTGTTCCGACATCGACGATATCATCATCTTCTACAAGGATGGCAAGTACAAGGTCATCAAAGTGAGCGACAAAGTGTATGTCGGAAAGAATATATTGTATCTCAATGTGTTCAAGCGCAACGACAACCGCACCGTCTACAATGTGCTCTATCAAGACGGTAAGGGCGGAGTGGTCTACATGAAGCGATTTGCCGTGACGGGCATCACACGCGACAAGGAGTATGACTTGACAACCGGCAAGCCCGGCAGCAAGGTGCTATGGTTCACCGCCAACCCCAATGGCGAAGCCGAGGTGCTGCGCATCACACTCAAGCCCAAGTTCAGGCTCAAAGTACTGCAATTTGATGTAGATTTGGCTGAACTCGCCATCAAGGGCAAGCAGGCGCGAGGCAACATCGTGACCAAGAACGAGATTCATCGCATCTCGCTCAAGGAACATGGTGTGAGCACACTGGGCGACCGCGAGATATGGTTCGACCCCGACATTTTGCGCCTTAACGATGAGGGGCATGGTCAATCGCTGGGCAAGTTCGGTGGTGACGACCGCGTGCTGGTCATCATGCAGAACGGCGACTTCTACACCACCAGTAGCGACGTTACAAATCACTACGAGGAGGGCATCCGCTTCATTGGCAAGTACGACCCATCGGTAGTGTGGACCGCCATTGTTGACGATGCCGACCAGGGCTACTACTACATCAAGCGTTGCCCGCTCGAAGACAATGCCAAGAAGCAGAGCATGATAGGCGGCAATCCCGATTCGCGCCTTGTGCTACTCTCAAGTGAGAAATATCCTCGCTTTGAAGTAAAGTTCGGCGAGGGCGATGCCTTCCGTGAACCTTTGGTGATTGATGCCGACGAGTTCATTGCCGTCAAGTCGTTTAAAGCCAAGGGTAAACGTGTAACGAACTATGTGATTGACGCGGTGACCGAACTGGAACCCCGTGAGGTGCCTGAAGAGGAGCCGCAAGAGCCCGAGGTGGCACCTGCTGACGATGTAGAAACACCTGAATCAGCACCTGAAGAAACTTCAGTGGAGTCATCGGAGAATCAAAATGTCGATGACATCAGCCAAGAAGAGGTGCGCGACCGGCTCACCGGTCAAATACGCTTATTTGACGACAATGAATTGACCGATGCATAAAAGATTGCTACATATAGTCATTGCCTCAATGTTGTGCTCGCTGTCAGTGAGTGCGCAAGACACGGAGCAGGTGGCACGCCCACCGCAAATCACCGTCACCGGCGAGGCGGGTTACGGATCGCTGCTCGACTCCTATCTCACTCCCATCACTTATCATGGTGTGAATTTGGGATTGGGCTTCGAGCACTTGCAGGCCACCGGATTCAACCCGCAATCGTGGGTGCGTGAACTGGAACTGGGGGCCGATTACAACTATGTAGAGAATCCTCCCGGCAATCACGAGATGCACTCGCTCATGGGCACGGCCCGCTGGTCGCTCATGCGCCGCTGGCGCGATGTTCCCGTCAAGCGGTTGCAACTCATGGCGGGCCCCATGATTCAGTTCCGTGGCGGCATCCTCTATAATGCCAACAACTCTAACAATGTGGTGTCAGCGCGCATCAACATGGCGGTAGGTTTACAAGCGGCGGCAGTCTATACCACCCGACTGTTCAAGCGCCCGCTGGCCTTGCGATACCAAGCCTCGCTGCCCATCGTGGGCGCGTTTTTCTCACCTGAATATGACGAGGCTTATTACGAGATTTATCTCGGAAACCGTCGTCATCTCGCGCATCTTGGCTGGTGGGGCAGCCGGTTCGATATGGACAACCTGGTGACCGCCGACTGGCATCTGGGAGGCACTATTGTGCGACTCGGCTATCGCTGCCGCATTGAGAAGTCTTGGGTGAGTCACATCGACACCCGCCATGTAACCCACTCGCTGGTTGTGGGCCTGGGTGGCGAGTTCCTGACCTTATCACCGTCGCACAAATTGAGTGAGAAAGCCCGTGTGGCATCAGTGCTTTTTGACGAGTAGTCATCATGCACCATTCCCACTCCTTGCAAATAACTGATTAACATAAAGAAAAATACTAAACTGCTAAATAACAGAGACGCATGAAGAAGACCCTATTCACTGCAGTGGCAATGGTGACAGCGCTCGCCATGTGGGCAGTACCCGCACTGCGTCAGTCGGTCACTCTCACACAGACCGATGGCAGCCAAATCACCGTGAGCATGGTGGGTGATGAGTTTCACCATAGTTTCATAACAGCCGACGGCCTACCTTTGTGGCGTGCCGACAATGGCGATTTCTATTACCGCACCGCACAGGGTGTGAGTCAAATGATGGCACACAATGCCGCCGATCGCACCGCGGCCGAGTTGCAGTATATCGCAGCCGAGCAACACAACCTGTCGGTGAAAGCGCTTGAAACCAACCGCGAGCGTGAAAAGAGGGCTTCGGCACGCAAGGCGCGCGGCCCGCGCAAGGCGACTCAGGTGCCCGTGACGGGCAGTCCGCGCATCCCCATCATTTTGGTGCAGTTTCAAGACAAGTCCATGTCCAGCTCCATGTCGTCAATCGACTCACAATACTTCAAGGGCAACAAGAGTGCCTTACAGTATTTCAAGGACCAGTCAAATGGGCAATACACACCGCAGTATGACCTCTATGGCATCTACACGCTGCCACAAAACCGTGCCGTTTACGGTACCAACGACTACTATGGCAACGACCAGGGGCTGGGCACAATGGTGATTGATGCCATTGAGAAGGCCGGCAACGACATTGACTGGAGTATCTACGATAATGACGGTGACGGCGAGGCCGACGTGTGCATCGTGCTCTATGCCGGTGTAGGCGAGTCGCAAGCCTACTACACCGTGCCGCAATCAGTATGGCCCTGCCAGTGGACGCTCGAAGATACCTATTTCTACGGTTATAGCACCTCTGGTCCTGTTACCCGCAACAATACCCGCATTAACAAATTTGCCGTCTTTAACGAGGTGTATGGCAGCAATGACAACGGCACAACGCTCGACGGCATCGGCACCTTCTGTCACGAGTTCTCGCACTGTTTGGGTCTGCCCGACTTCTATGAGACCGCAGCTTATACCATGGGTTACTATGGCATGTGCAACTGGTCGCTTATGGACCACGGTTGCTATAACGACCGCGGCTATACCCCGATAGGTTACAGTGCCTATGAAAAGTCATTCATGAACTGGGTGAATCTGTTGACGCCCGTTGAAAATACCTACTACACACTGCCGGCTTGGAATCAGAAGAACGCTGAGACCGACCAAGCTATCAAAATGACCAGTCACCTGAATGCCAACGAGTACTTTGTGCTTGAGAACCGTCGCAAACAAGGCTGGGATACCTACATACCCGGTGAGGGTCTGCTCATCTCGCATGTGACTTATGTCCCCGATCGCTGGGATGACAACACGGTGAACAACGAGGACTTGCAACTGATGACCATCATGGCGGCCGACGGCGATGCCGATGCGGGCAATGAGTCGACCGACGTCTTCGGTGTGACCAACCACAAGTTCACCAAGTCAACCGACCCCAAACCCTGGCTGAACCTGACGGCAGCAGGCACTCTCGCCGGCACTACCGGCGGTGCGGGTGTCATTGACAAGCCTGTGACCGAAATCAACATCAACCCCGATGGTACCGTATCGTTCTGGTATGTGAAAGGTACTGACGCGAACTTGAGCACAAGCGTGCAATCCATTGTGATGGACACCGTGACGCTGGGCAATGAGTCAACCGCCACATTCAGGGTCAGCGGTGCCAATCTCACGGATGATGTCACACTCACGCTCACCGACGAGAACAATGTATTCACCGTGACGCCTCTCACCATCAGTGCCGCCGATGCTATGACAGGAAAGATTGTGACCGTGAAATTCAAGTCAACAACAGGCGGCACCTTCCGCGGTTCAATATTGCTCACCACCCCGGGATGCGACAATGTGACCGTGGCTCTGAGTGCCACCACACTCGGTCCTGAGATTGTCGCTCGACCCACCGTGCTCAATTTCACCGAGCAATACATCAACGATGAAGTGCAGATGACCGTAGTGGTCGGCGGCTTCTATCTCTCTGAACCTATCACCGCCACCATCGATGACCCCAACGACGTATTCTCGCTGGTGCGCAACACCATACCCATTGCCGAGGCTGCAACGGGCTATGCCGGACTTGAGGTAAAGTTCAAACCCAAGGCGGTGGAGAATTACACCGCCACGCTCACGCTCAAGAGCCGCAATGCCGCCGACGCAGTGATTACCCTAATGGGTACCGGCCGCAATCCTGTGGTGACCGCCACACCGCTCAACATTGACTTCCCGCCCATGTTCACCGGTGAGACCGAGACCATTATCTTTGAGGTGCGCGGCACCAAATTGTCGAACGATGTAAGCCTCACGCTCAACGATGAGAACGGCGTGTTTGCCATCGATAAGGACAAGGTGACACTCAACGAACTCAGTGACGGCAGTGCTGAAGTGAGACTCTCGTTCAGCCCTGTGAATCCCGGCTCGTATGAAGCAACAATTGTACTCTCCAGTGCGCCAGCCGATCCTGTGACGATGCACATCAGCGGTGAGGCCGAGTATCATCCCATCACCACCTCAGTGCCTGTGATGCAGCCTGCCGAACAGCGCTTCATTGACATTGACAAATTCCGTGCACGCTGGACCGATGAGACGCAAGCCAACTATGTGAAAGACTACACCCTGTGGGTGGCCATTGACGGCTTTGCACCGGCTGTGGAGATGCTGGAGGAGGCCGATTTCTCAGGCACCGCCGAGAGCTACTTCAATGAGGCCGAATACTATGCCGACTATCTGCCCGCCGGCTGGACCTGCGGCCGCTACCTGTATCCCAGTGCCGGATCCATTCGCTTCTCGGAGGTAAACACGAAAGAATATGCCCTGCCTAACGGACACGACAAGATGTCGGTGGTGGTTAACGCCAAGAGTTACTACTCAATGCAGAGCGCTCTGTCGACGTTCATCGTCACGGCCACCTCAACGGGCGACGAGCAACAGTACACGCTCACACCATCGTTTGCCGACTACACCTATGTGCTCAATACGAACCGTAACGAGTCGCTCAAACTGTGGGCCGAGACAAACTTCCCCTATGTGAAGAGCATCAAAATCTACGCCGGCGATGTGACCACGCAAGAGAATGCACCCCTGCTCGCCGTGGTCGAGAACGGAGACTCTATTATGCGCGTGATTGAAGGCATTACCACTACCTATAGCGATGTCACCGCCCTGCAGCACGGAGGCACCTTCAACTACAAGGTTAAGGCCCGCTACGTGAACGGAACCGAGAGCGAGTGGTCGAACATTGAGCAAGTTACTCTCACCGAGAGCACGTGGCTTGTGGGCGATGTGGACCGCGACGGCAAAGTGAATGTGAGCGATGTCACTGCGCTGGTCAACATGATTCTGGGCGTTGTGCCCATGGATCAGGAGGTGGCTGACGTGGACGGCAACGGCAAGGTGAATGTGAGCGACGTGACTGCGCTGGTCAATATCATTTTAGGCGTTATTTAATCAACAACAATTGTCATGAAACGGTTCTGTAAAGTCATAATGTTGATGCTGGCGGCGGCCATCCTGCTGCCGCTGGCATCATGCAGCGACGACAGCAATGAGAACTATGACCCCTACAAGAACTTCGATGCCTTGTGGACTATCCTGGATGAGCATTACACCTTCTTCTCCTATAAGGAAATAGACTGGCGCGAGGTGGGCGACCGCTATCGCGCCAAAGTGCGCAAAGAGATGACCAGCCAGGAACTGTTTGACTTGTGTAGCACCATGCTCAAGGAACTCAAGGACGGTCATGTGAACCTCATCTCGACCAACGATGTGTCGCGCTACTGGATTTGGGAACAGTATCCGCTGAACTACGACGAGCGACTCATCGACGAGCACTACCTCAACTTTGAGTACAAGCGCACCTCGGGCATCAAATACCAAATCCTGAGCAACAACATTGGCTATATGTACTACGGTAGCTTCTCAAGTGGCATTGGCGACGGCAATCTCGATGCCATTCTGGGCTACCTGGCCACCAGCGACGGTCTGGTGATTGATGTGCGCAGCAATGGCGGCGGCTACCTGACCAATGTCGAAACTCTGGTGGCACGCTTCATTACCGAGAAGACCCATGTGGGCTCCATCAAGCACAAGAAAGGCCCGGAGCATGACGATTTCTCGGAGCCCTACGACTACTACTTTGAGCCTGCCAAGGGACACATTCACTACACCAAGCCGGTGGTGGTGCTTGCCAACCGCGGCTCGTTCAGTGCCACTAACAATTTCGTCTCCATCATGAAGCACCTGCCGCAGGTGACCGTGGTGGGCGATGTGACGGGTGGCGGATGTGGCTTGCCTTTCACCAGCGAGTTGCCCAATGGCTGGACGGTACGTTTCTCGGCAGCAGTGATTGCCGATGCACAGGGCCAACTCACCGAGTTTGGCGTAGCGCCCGACGTAAAGGTTGACATGACCAAGGCCGACAGCGATGCCGGCCGCGACACCATCCTCGAAACCGCCTTCACCCTCCTCTCCCGGACACAATAAAATTACATTGACATTGCAGGAGACGGCTGTCATTGTATATAAAACACACAAAGCAGGCAAGCAGGAAGCGCGGCAAACATTCATTTTTTATGTTTTTCTTGGTTTATTAAATGATATTTTATAAATTTGCACGATTTTATAAACTTGCAATTTATAAAAATACTGATTTTTATAAGTTTTACTTCTCAAATTCTATAATCATAGACACTAATACATCTCATTATGTCCATTACGAAAAGCATTTTAAAACAAGTTCTCTTAGATAACCAAAAGGATATAGAAAGGCTTGACATATATCCCAGAAAATACGACTTCGACTCTTTTCCCTTTCATGTGTTTGTTGGTGTAAGGCGTTCGGGCAAGTCATATCTTCTATTCCAAAAGATTCATGAAATGCTTGACCATGGCCATGGTTGGGACGAAATGCTATACCTTGACTTTGAAGATGTCCGGCTCAACGAATTCACAGTCGAAGACTTTAACTTGATATTGGAATGTCATCAAGAAATGTACAACAAACGCCCCATGCTTTTTCTTGACGAAATCCAAAATGTGGAAGGATGGCAAAGATTTGCTCGCAACCTTGCTGACAAGAAGTATAGCGTATATATTACAGGCAGTAATGCCAAAATGCTTTCCAAAGAAATCATGGCCGATTTAGGAGGAAGATATCTATCGACTGAAGTATATCCTTTCAGTTTCAGAGAATACCTTGAATACATCAGTGTGCCTTATGATGAATTATCATTACACGCCACCGAATCGAAAGCACTTGTAATCAGAGCCTATGAAGAATATGTCGCTTGGGGCGGACTTCCTGAAAGTATCAGTCTCAAGGTTAAACGAGCATATCTGTCGAGTATTTTTCAAAAAATATACCTTGGCGATATCGTACAACGAAATGGCATCAATAATCCCAAATCGCTACAACTATTGATAAAAAAGGTTGCCGAAAGTGTAATGAATCCCATTTCATTCACACGATTGTCACACATCCTTTCCAGTATAGCAGGCCGCATCAGCGTTCCTACTGTTTCTAACCACATTGGTTTTGCCGAGGATGCATGGTTGCTTCTGCGTTTGCGAAATATAAAATCCACATTTATTGAAAAAGAAAGCGTGTGCAAGTATTATTTCATCGACAATGGTTTACTCTCGCTCAACCTGATCAATGCTGACACAAAACTCATAGAAAATGTTGTGGCCTTATCGCTATTTCGCAAATATGGTCACTCACCCGACAATGAGCGTGTTTTCTTCTATCGCGACAATATTGAAGTAGATTTTTACATTCCTGAAGATGAGCTTGCTATTCAGGTATCATATTCAATTGATGATGAACAAACCAGAAAAAGAGAGGTTCAAAGCCTCACGAAATTACCCAAAATTCATCCCTGTCGGCGACGCCTCATTATTACACACGAACAGGAGGGAAGCATCAATGACCATCATGGGATCATTGAAATCATACCCTGCTGGAAATGGTTGCTTGCGGTAAACTGAATGACTAATTTGGGCTAAACATTGAAAGTTATGAAATACGACAAAATCATCATACGCGGAGCGCGCGAGAATAACCTCAAAGACATCTCGCTTGAGATTCCCAAGCACCAAATCACGGTGTTCACGGGCGTGTCGGGCTCCGGCAAGAGTTCGCTCGTGCTTGACACCATCGCCGCCAAGTCGCGCCGTGAGCTGAACGACACCTTCCCCTCGTTTGTGCAGCAATATCTGCCCAAGTATGGCCGTCCGCACGTCGACGCCATCGAGAATCTACCCATCGCCATCGTCATCGACCAGAAGAAGCCGGCGCAGAATTCCCGCTCGACCGTGGCCACCTACACCGACATCGCCGCGCTGCTGCGACTGCTGTTCTCGCGTGTGGGTCAGCCCTTTGTGGGCTATGCCGAGTCGTTCAGTTTCAATCACCCCGAGGGTAGCTGCCCACGCTGCTCAGGCTTGGGCGAGATACGCGAGCTCGACATCCACAAGCTCATTGACTTCAACAAGAGTCTGAACGACGAAGACACCATACACTACATCGCCTTTGGCAAAGGCGGGTGGCGTTGGATCAGGTATGCCCACAGCGGCCTGTTCGACCTCGACAAGAAAATTAAGGACTATAGCCCCGAGGAACTCGACCTGTTTCTCAACAGCCCCCAGATCAAGCTCAAGAACCCGCCTGCCAACTGGCCCAAGACGGCCAAGTACGAGGGCATCATTCCGCGCATGTACCGCAGCATCATCAACAGCGAAGAGGGTCTGCTGCACGCCGCCGTGCTCAACCCCATGCTCAACATGGGCCCCTGCCCCGACTGCGGCGGCACGCGACTGAGCCAGCGCGTGCTCTCGTGCAAAATCGACGGCAAGAACATTGCCGATGTGAGCGCCATGAGCATCACCCACCTCAACCGGTGGATTAAAAGCCTCACTTCGCCGCTCGCTGTCGACCTCAAGGCCGCCATCAGCGCCCGCCTCACCGCGCTCGAGGAGATTGGACTGGGCTACCTGAGCCTGGACCGTGGAGTGGGCACCCTGTCGGGTGGCGAGGCCCAGCGCTGCAAGATTGCCAAATACATCAACTCGTCGCTCTCCGATGTGCTCTACATTCTCGACGAACCCAGCACCGGCCTGCACGACCACGACATTGAGAAGATGAAGCACTCGGTGCGCCGTCTGCGCGATGCCGGCAACACCGTGCTCCTCGTCGAGCACCACAAAGAGATGATTGCCATTGCCGACCACATCGTGGATATGGGTCCGGGGCCCGGCAGCCAGGGCGGCAACATCGTGTTCCAGGGCAACTACGAACAGTTGCTGCACAGTGGCACCAGCACCGGCATTATGATGGGCAAGAAGGGAGAGTTCAAGGCATCGCCTCGCAAGGCCGCAGAGCACTTTAGGCTCGAGCACGCCACACTGCACAACCTCAAGGACATCAGCATCGACCTGCCTCTGGGCGTGCTCACCGCGGTGGCGGGTGTGGCCGGTTCCGGCAAGAGTTCGCTCATGGAGTGCTTTCGCCGCAACTATCCTCAAGACATCATCTACATCAGTCAGAAGAACATAGGAGCCAGTCTGCGCTCTACCCCCGCCACCTATATGGATGTGGCGCCCGACATTCGCAAGATGTTTGCCCGCCAGCACAAGATGAAGGAGCAGTACTTCACCTTCAACGGCAAGGGCGCATGTCCCGTGTGCGGCGGCAAGGGTGTGGTGATTGCCGAAATGGCATTTATGGACAACATCGAGACCACCTGCGAAGCCTGTGGCGGACTGCGCTACTCGCCCGAGGCGCTGCAATACCTTGTGAACGGCATGAACATTGCCCAGGTCATGGACCTCTCTGTGCGCCGTGCCGGCGAGTTTTTCAAGGGCACCAGCATCGAGGAGAAACTGCGACCACTCATGGCAGTGGGTCTGCACTACCTGCACCTGAACCAGGCGCTGAGCACCCTCTCTGGCGGCGAACTGCAGCGACTCAAAATCGCCTCCTACCTCAAGAGTTACACCTCGCCTGTGGAGCAAGGCGGACAGCGAGGCACCTTTGTCATCGACGAACCCACCGACGGCCTGCACCTCAAGGATGTGCACCACCTCATCGCCCTTTTTGAGGATATGGTTGACAAGGGCAACACCGTGTATGTCGTGGAGCACAACACCGATGTCATCAAGGCGGCCGACTGGGTCATCGAACTCGGTCCCGGTGCCGGCGACCGTGGCGGCAACATCGTCTTCGCAGGCCACCCGCACGACATGCTCCACTGCCCCGACTCCCTCACCGCCCGCTACCTCTAACCCTAATCATTAGTGTGCGGTAAAAAGTGTCCTGTTCCGCCGAGAAGGGTGAATCTTTTGGGAAGGCCGGGAAATGTGGGAAATCGTGGAAATTGTAGGCAGCCGTGATGTGTGGCTGTAGGGTCGCCACCTGTGGCGACCGCAGTGGCAGGTTAGTAATCTTTTGTGTTACAACAGAATATGTTTTTGCGGGTGCGGTCGTCACAGGTGACGACCCTACAGTGCGGGACAAGGCAAGAGCCGGTGATTGTCCCTACTCTCTATCAGTTGGAGCCCAGGATGAGGGTGACCAGGGCGGTAACGTCGGAGACGTTGATGGCACCGTTGCCGTCAATGTCGGCGCGGGAGGGTGTGAGAAACTGCATCAAAAGCGAAAATGCCACCATGATGTGTATGAAGCCACACATCATGGTGGGGATATACGGAGTCCGCGGAGAGTGTTCCTTCATGAGAGAACACTACTTGCCGGGCATTTACTGGCGTACGTAGATCATCTCAGCGCCGCCATTGCCGACGGTGGTGATACCTTTGTCGTCCACTTTCACTACTTTTTCAGTAGACTTGCCAACTAAGAACTGCTTGAAGCCTTCGGCCATTTCAGCGCCTTGTCTCTTCACTTCGCCCAGCATCATTGTGGCCATCATATCGCTCTTTTCAGCCTTGGCCGACACGAATTTCATGTCAAGGTCCTTGACGTCATTCACCATGTTTTCACCTTCAAGTGCCCAGGTTTCACCCTTTGATTTGAGGTTGAAAGTGAGAATGAATGTGTTAGAGTAGTCTTCAATTTCAACGGGCATACGAATTTCCAACACACCCTCGCGCGTGGCACTATGGTCGGCCTTGAGTTCAATGGTTGCACTGACTTTGATGTTCATTTTCATTTCGCCGTCGTCCACGTCTTGGGCTTCTTCGAACTTGTAGGTACCTACCATCTTTTTCTCGTCAATGTTCTGAGCCTGAGCTTGAACACCTATCAGCAGCACTGCCAACAAGGCAAGCATATTAACAACTGTTTTCTTCATAATTCTGTTATTGTTTAATGATAATAAAAATGCGAAGATAGAAAAAGCCCTCTTAAGTCTGAAAGATGTGTTTTTCCGGTTCAAGAGGGCTATAATTCCGTTAAAAGTAATTGATAAATTTCCTCAAAGAGAGAGATTTACTTGATGCCGAGCTGGGCTTTCACCTTAGCCGACACATCCTCGAGCTGAGTGCCCTTGTAGAGCAGCACGCCACCGTCAAGGATAGCGGCATAACCGCCGGCACCGCCCACAGCCTGAATGGCATTAATCACCTTCTGCTGAATGGGAGCCATGAGGGTCTCCTGCTGTTGCTGCAGGTCCTTGCTGGCAGTCTGCTGGAAGGTCTGCATGCGCTGTTGCAGGTCTTGAATTTCATTGATCTTGGCATCCATAGTTGCCTGATCGGCTTTATTCTTTTCGAGGGTCTCGAGTTCGGTCAGTTTCTTGTTGTATTCATCTTGCAGCGTCTTGGCCTGAGCCTCATATTTGTCGCTGGCAGCCTTCAGGGTGTTCTGCGCGGTTGCCACCTCGGGCATCACTTGCATGATCTCTGAAGGGTTAAGTACACCGAATTTCAAGGTTTGTGCCTGGATGCACATGGGCAGAGCCACGAGCGCTGCCACTAAAACTTTCTTAAACATAGTTCGTTAGAGTTATGATTTATAGTTAATAATTATTTTTCTACTTATTGAGCATACATCAATAGCCCAGCTTGCCAATCACCTCCTCGGTGATGTCGATGCGCGGCGACACATAGATGGCGCCCTGAATCGACGCACGGTCAAAAATCACTTGATAGCCACGCTCCTCGCACACTTTCTTGCAAGCGTTATAGATTTCGTCCTGGATGGGCTTGATGAGCGACTGTTGCTTTTTGAAGAGTTCGCCCTGCGGGCCAAAGTATTTATACTTGAGCTGCGAAGCCTCTTTCTCTTTGGCTACAATCTCAGCCTCTTTCTTCTTTTTTTGCTCATCGGTGAGGAACACCATGTCGGCCTGATAGTTCTTGTACATGGTGTCAGCCTCTTTCTCGAGTGCGTCCACTTCACGCTGCCAGCGTTGCGAAATCTGGTTCAACTGCTCGTTAGCCATCTCATAGTTAGGAATCTTTTTCAAGATATACTCCTGGTCAACAAACGCAAACTTCTGTGCGGTGGCACTTGCTGCAAATGCCAACATCGCAACGAGTAATAATCCAATCTTTTTCATCTTTATCTTCTTGTTTTTGTTAATTCTTGTCGGTTAGACTTTGATTAGCGTTAAAAGTTTATTTGAAGCGTTTCGCTTTAAGTTAATTTCGTTAATTGTACAGCACAAATCGTGCCATTTTTTTTAGAACTCCTGACCCAGGACGAAGTGGAAGTTGCTACCGCCCTTGGTACCGAACACCTTGTCGAAGCCGTAGCCCCAGTCAATACCCATCATGCCGAGCATTGGCAAGAAGATGCGCACACCCACACCGGCCGAGCGCTTGAGGTTGAAGGGCGAGAATCGGCTCACACTGGTCCAGGCATTACCGGCCTCAAGGAACGCGAGCGGATAGATGGTGGCACTCTGCGAGAGCATGAGCGGGAAGTGCAACTCCATGATGTAACGCGCGTAGGCATAACCCTCGCTACCCCAGGGGGTGAGCTGTCCGTTCTCATAACCACGCAAAGCGATGGTCTCAGTGGCATAGGTGTAACTGCCCGACATACCGTCGCCACCCATGTAGAAGGTCTCGAACGGCGACTTGAGATGCTTGTTCCAGCTACCCAGCAAGCCGATGTCGGCACGGGTCATGAGCACCAGAGTCCAGCGACCGTCGGGGTCGGTGAGCGGGGTGTAGGTTCGAGCCTGGAATTTGAGTTTCCAGTACTCAATCCAATGATAGAGGTCTTTCTTGGCCGCCTCGGTGTTGGTCTGCGAGAGTTTCGCCCAGTCCTTCTTGCCAAACAGGCTTGCGGGCGGCGTTGCTCTGAAGCTCAACGAGAACGAGCTACCGCGGCGGGTGTAGAGCGGGTTGTCAATACTGTTACGCGCCAGCGTAATACCGAACACGATAGAGTTTGACGTACCGTTGTTCATATAATAAAGGTATTCCCAGTTTTTGAGGCTATACCACTGGTAGCTCACATCGGCTGTGAGGGTGAAGTAGTCGTCGGGCCATTTGAGTCGCTTACCGAAGCCCACGGTCACACCACCCATTTGCAGGTACTTGTTGGGGTCGTAAGCGTCCTCGTAGTTATAGTTGCGATAGTAGTTATTGTAGTAGTTGTTATAGTAGCCCATACCGCTATACATGTAATTGTACATGCTGTTCTGGTAGAGCTTGTTGTAGTACGACGAGTTGATACCGGTCTGACGGCTGTAGAATGCCGAGACACTGAGTGAGTTGGGGCGCTTGCCGCCGAACCACGGGTCAAGGAACGAGATGCTGTAGGCCTGGTAGTACTTGGCATTGGTCTGCGCACTGATGGTGAAAGTCTGTCCTTCGCCCTGCGGAATGATGCCCTTGAACGACGATGGATGGAACAGGTTCTGAATCGAGAAGTTGCTGAATTTGAGACTCAACTTACCGATGATACCCGTCTGTCCCCAACCGGCCGAGAACTCAATTTGATCATTGGCCTTCGACTCCAGGTTCATGATGATGTCGACCGTTCCGTTCTCCTCGTTGGGTTCAGGACGAATGTCCATCTTCTCGGGGTCGAAGTGTCCCGTCTGCGCGATTTCGCGCGCCGAGCGAATGAGGTCACTCTTGCTGAACAGGTCACCGGGACGCACGCGAAGCTCGCGGCGAATCACCTTTTCATACAAGCGGTCGTTACCGTTAATAACCACCTTATTAATTCGTGCCTGCTCGCCCTCGAAGAGTCGCATTTCAAGTTCAATCGAGTCGCCCTCGATGCGCGATTCCACAGGCACCAACTGGAAGAACAGGTAGCCCTTGTCAAGATAGAGGTTTGCCACCGCGTCGTCATCTTCCTGCGTGCGCTTGTTGAGCTTTTTCTGGTTATAGACATCACCCTTGGCAATGCCCAGCACCTCGTCAAGGAATGTTGCCGGATACACGGTGTTACCCACCCACTTGACTCCGTTGATGTAGTATTTCTTGCCTTCGTCAATGGTCATGTACACGTCGACGGTCTTTTCGTCGAAGTTCACCACGCTGTCGCTCACGATTTGGGCATCGCGATAACCCATCTCGTTATATTTGTCGATGATGCGCTGTTTGTCGGCCTCAAAGTCGGTCTGCACAAACTTCTTTTGGCTAAAGAGTTTCAGCAGGCTACCCTTCTCGTTGGTCTTTTTCATGGTGCGCTTAATCTTGCCGTCGCTCATCACATTGTTGCCTGTGATGTAAATCTTGTGCACCTTGATTTTCGAGTGCTTATCGACAACGATGTCCACAATGACCTCGTTTTTCTTGCTCAAGTCCTCGCGCTGAGTGACCTCGACTGTCGCCTTCTCAAAGCCCTTGTCTTTGTAGTATTTCTCAACAACTTGCTTGATGCGGTCGGCAATGTTGACGGTCATCTGGTTACCCACCTGCAGGCCCAAGCGCTGGGTGATGTCCTTGCGCTCGCCGCCTTTCATACCCACATAGTTAATTTGAGAGATGCGCGGTTGCTGACGCAGGTTAAACTCCAGCCAAGCCTTGTCCTGATACATCTTGGTCACCTTGATTTGGACCTTAGAGAACAGTCCCTGACGCCAAAACCGCTTAGCAGCGGCCTTGAGTTCGTCGCCGGGAATATCAATGCGTTGCCCCAGGCTCAAACCCGAGTAGCCTATAATCACATAGTCGTCATAGTTGTCAACACCTGTCACCGTGATGCCCGCAATCTCATACTTCTGCGGGTTGCCGGTAAATATCACCTTGGGATTGAATATCGTGTCGTTTACTGTGCGGGTCTCGTCTTGAGCTTGCGACACACCGCAGGACAATAACGCAACGAGTAGCAATATCAGTTTATTACAGCGCATAGGGGGCTTTTATTGTTGTTCTTTATCGTTAATAATCTGTTCACTGGTCTTGCCATACCGGCGCTCACGCGACTGATAGTCGATGATGGCCTGCAGGAATTGCTCCTTGGTAAAGTCGGGCCAATAAACAGGGGTAAAATATAGTTCACTGTAGGCAATTTGCCACAGCAGGTAGTTACTGATTCTCAGGTCGCCTGCGGTTCTTATCAGCAGGTCGGGGTCGGGCATGGAGGCGGTGGCGAGATGGTTTGAGATGGTTTGATCGTCAATATCGCTCTCATTCAACTTGCCTTGCTTCACTTCTTGCGCAATCGCACGGCAAGCCTCCACAATCTCCCAGCGTGCCGAGTAGCTCAATGCCAGACACAGCACCAAGCCCGTGCAATGGGCCGTGTCGGCCATGCACTTGTCCAGGCGCTCGCACACATATTGCGGCATGCGCGAGCGGTCGCCTATCATCGTCAGGCGCACGTTGTTCTTGATCAAATCGGGAGTCTGTTGCTCAATAGAGTAGACCACGAGTGCCATCAGCGCATCGACCTCGGCCTGAGGACGATTCCAGTTCTCGGTCGAGAAGGTGTAGAGCGTCAAGTATTTCACGCCCACTTCGCTCGCAATCTCAGTGATATTGCGAACGGTTGACACTCCGTTTTCATGCCCCACGCTACGCTCAAAGCCGTGAGCCTTAGCCCAGCGGCCGTTACCATCCATGATGATGGCCACGTGGCGTGGTATTCTCGTTTTATCTATCTTCTCTATCAGCGACATCGTTTTCTCTCTTTATCGGTTACTCAACATAGTGGCACTTGGTGCAACGCTTGCTGAACTCATAGGTCACCGTGAACATGGCTATTGAATACCAGTCGGTGTTCTTGGCAAAGCCGTGCTTCACGCCATAGAGGTCGCTCAGCCCGTCTACCTTGTCGCCAAATTCCTTGCGCATCGTGAACTCGAAGCCCAGATTCAAGCGTTCTTTGAGTTTATACTTCACGCCCACTCCCATGGGAATGCTGAATGTGGCTCCGGTATTGCCCCCACCCATGGAGAGCACGAAACCGAGGCCCAAAGTCATATAGGGAGTGATGCGTTTATAATTCTTGTAACGTGGCCCCATGCCATAGTGCAGGAAGTTGAACTCAAACTGCCCGCCCAGGTCAATCAGGCTACGGCTGAACTCATAGTCGCGCAACTCGGGAAACTTATTGTCCATTCCCTTGGAGTTGCCGCTCACACCGGCATAGAGCAAATTGCCCTTAATGGCAAAACGGCTGTTCATGATGTAACGGAACACACCGCCACCGGCCACACCGGGATGCTTGAACAGGTTACTACGGTTCAAGTCGCCCAAATATCCGCTCATGCCCAACGCGGGGCCCACCTCAAAGCGGTAGTCCTGCGCACTCGTCGTGACTGTCAGCGACAGCATCATGACCCATATTGCTAAAAACTTTTTCATCTTATAGATTTTTCGTAACGATATAAGTGAAAACGGCAAATTGCGGATTAAATTATATTTCTTGCGTTAAAAAATGTCAGTTTAAAAAATCGGTCGGTAGGTCAAGCGGTTCAGCACGCCTCGCCACACATTGTTCAGCACAACGCCGCTGGAGGCATAGCCACCCACCAGGTAGATGTAGGGACACTCCCACTGCGTGACGGGCTTTGTGTTGGTAGATGCGGCCCTTTTGGGAGCTTGCGCGCTCGCATTGAGTTGCTCATATTGCACAAAGGCCTGCGCTCCAAAGAACGACGGCATATAATCGGCCTGCTGCAGCCCGGACGCGCCCTTGAGCCACGACATTCCTTGGTTGCGCGACACATAGGTAGTTCTGTTCAAACTGCCGTCGGCAAGTTTGCCGCCCATGAGCAGCCAGGTCACATTCTTCACAGCCACACGACGTTGAACCGAGTCCACGTCAAAGGTGTAGTAAGGAATCACCACGGCATCTGAAATCTTCGGCAGCACATTATTGGTCGAAATGTTCAGTCGGCCCCAATGCGTGCCGTCATAGCCCCAGGTGGCATTAGTCATCGTACCGTTTTGCAACACGCCTCCCACCAGCTGCACCTGGTCATTAACTATCCAGCGATAGTCGCCTGTAATCAACGGAGAACTGCCACGCACCGGGAAATCTTCGGGCACTTCAGTGGGAGTAAAACCGGACGCGCGGGGATACTCGTCGTGCTTGTAAATGCCGTCTTCGTGCATCACACCCAGCAGTCGGTCTTCATAACCGCCCACTATCCAAGTCCATGCCACACCGCAGTCGGTCCAGGTCTCGCCTCGGTCGTTCGAGGTGAACAGTTCGCCATTGATGTCGAGCATAAACAGCGCCTCGATGCTGGCCGCAAACGAATTGATATCGGGGGTAAAAGGCAGGTTGAGCTCTTTCTTATTCCAAGTTCCTGCGCTCAACTTCGTGGTCGACGACAGCACATACTTGTCATCATCCTGAATCAGGCACAGGTAGTCATTGCCTTGCTGTACCGCTTTCACCTGCAGCGGGGTGGCATTCACATTTGGCAGGTCGCGACGCCACTGCCGGGCAAACGACAGCAAGTCGGGTTCTTGTTGATGAACATTGACCTTCACGATATAGGTGGCTGTGCGACTACCGTCATTTGAGGTTATATCAAGCATCACCTGACCGCTGAAGTCAATGGTGTCCTTCGTTGTACTCGAGTAGGTGATGGATGTGTCGCCCTGCAAAGTGCCGCCTTTCACACGAAACACCGCCGACCTCACGCTGTAAGGGAAGGTGAGCTTCACGGTGAGTTTACGCACATCGGTGCCCACCGGCAGCGAGTCGGCGTTATATATCAGTCTGCGATCTTGATCAATGGTAAAAAACACTGAGTCCAGATTGTAGAGCACATTTTTGTTTTCGCCCAGCATAAAGCGCGACACCATCACCGACGATGAACTCACGCCGTAATACTGGATTGTCTCCTCGTCGCTCGTGCTCTTGTTATTACATGATACTGCGGCCGAACCCAGCAGCGCCACGAGCATAAATAATATATTAATTCTATGTTTTTTCATTCGGTTAATGTTTGAAACTGCAAATTTACAACTTTTTCATTAGTTTCGTGAGCATCATGGGCAAAAAATATGCATTCCATGCCCTTAACACCCTTTTCAAGCGTCAAAATTAATACTTCGCTTTCAAAATTGCGGCATCAATTTAAGATATGAAAATGCTTTGAATGAATTTTTACACCTTTTTAACGCGATTGCAATAATTGACGACAATGTTTTTGCCATTTTTAAGCCCTTAGCTGATAACTGACAACTGATAACCGACAACTGAAAACTGAAAACTGAAAACTCCTCTCTAATGATGGTAGATTTCTATTGTATTCTTTCCGACAATTTCAACAATTGAGGGTTTGAACGACAGTTGAGGTGCGGGAACTCCGCCATGCGTAGCACGCGGGGCAATCTCACGACGAATCTCGTCCCAAAGACCCGCCTCAAGCATCTGAGCCAGCACATTGCCTCCACCCTCCACCATAACAGCGGTCACGCCCCTTGAATACAGGTCTTTGAGCCACTCGTCAGGGCTACATGAGGGTAGTCTCACATAGTCCACTGACCCCTGCCGGTCGTTCTTCACTTCGTTATAAACAACAGTAGGGGCGCCATCGGTGAGGAGCGTGCTGTCAAGAGGCATCGACAAACGTCGGTCAAGTACCACTCTGAGCGGATTGCGACCCGGCCAATAGCGCGTGGTGAGCGAGGGATTGTCGGCACGCACCGTACAGGCTCCCACCACAATGGCATCGCACATGGCACGCTCACGATGCATCAGCCGCATGGTCACAGCCGATGACAAATGCAAGGGATTCTCGCCAAAGTCAGCCGGTGCCGACAGATATCCGTCGCAGGTCTCTGCCCACTTGAGCTGCACCCAGGGGCGGCCCGCCGTGTGCGCCGTGAGAAACCTGCGATTCAGCCGGCGGCACTCATGCTCCAGCATGCCCACCTCCACCTCAATGCCGGCTTCACGGAGCATAGCCACTCCACGCCCGCTCACCTTCGGGAAGGGGTCAAGCACACCCACCACCACACGCTTCACGCCCACGTCGATGAGCAACCGGGCACAAGGCGGCGTCTTGCCGTAATGCGAGCAGGGCTCGAGTGTGACGTAGATGGTGCTGCCGCGCAACAGCGAGCGATTGCTCACACTTGCCACGGCATTAACCTCGGCATGGCCCTCACCATAGCGGCGATGCCAACCCTCGCCTATCACCCTACCCGCGTCGTCAACAATCACGGCTCCCACCATGGGGTTAGGCGACACGCGTCCGGCACCTTGACGGGCAAGCTGCAACGCTCGGCGCATATATTTCTCTTCACTGCGTTTCATCACACAAAAGTAATCATTTTAGATGAAATAAAGACGTTTTTTCAGCATTTGCTTTTCATTTCAGCCAAGAAAAATGTAAATTTGCACAAAACTAATAAGCGCACTCCACTATGGCAACCACATCACAAATCAGCCGCTTCATGCGTGAGCAACTCAGTCAGCTCTACCCCGAACAAGAAGTGCAGGCCATCATCTACATTGTGCTTCAAGACGTGCTCAACTACTCGCCGGTAGACACGGTGCTACGGGCTGATTTTGAGCAAGACGACGTCTTTGTTGACCGCATTAAAGCCATCACTGCCAGACTCTTGCAACATGAGCCGTTGCAATACATCCTGGGCAGGGCACGGTTTCATGGACACGATTTTATGGTGACACCCGCCACGCTCATTCCGCGACCCGAAACCGAGCGATTGGTCGACATCATCGTTGACCGTCATGGCAACACGCCCGACCTCAAAGTGCTCGACATGGGCACCGGCAGCGGATGCATCGCCATTTCGCTGGCCAGGGCACTCAAGTTCGCGCAGGTCGATGCCACCGACATCAGTGCTGAGGCGCTTGCCGTAGCGCGACAAAATGCCACTGCCCTCAAAGCACGCGTGCAGTTCATGCAAGACGACATACTCAACCCCGACCCGCAACTGCGAAATTATGACATCATCGTGAGCAACCCACCCTACATCTGCCTGAGTGAGAGGGCTGCCATGGAACCCAACGTGTTGCGCTACGAACCGGCTTCGGCCCTGTTTGTGCCCGACGACGACCCGTTGCGTTACTATCGCGCCATCGTCCTTTTTGCCCTGAACGCACTCGTGCCGCACGGGTGGCTATACCTCGAAATCAACCGCCGTTTCCCCCAGGAAATGCAGAGTCTGCTCACCCGCACTGGCTTCACCGATGTGCGCATCATCAACGACCAGTACGGCAACCCCCGTTTCGCCATCGCACAACTCCCCTAACCCCAAGAGCGGATGTCGCCCCCCAGGCGTGGCTATTTTTCTTTGTATTGTTGTCTAATGCTATTGTTTCATGCCTCAAGGGCTGTTGTAAACACGTCTGACATGGTTTGCCAAGCGTCTTTCAATTCCCTATAAGCACTGAGGGAATTGGAGTGGGAGCGCAACATCTGTTGCAACAATGGGCTCTGCTCTTCTTTAGCCAACTCGTCATTGATTGCTTCAACATAGAAGGACAAGTGCTTGCTGTCCATCAGTTCGCAGATGTCAATTGCAATCATATAGGCCCCTGCTCGAAGCTCAGAAAAACTGCCGCTCAAGTCATACACATTTGCGTATTTGTCATCAGTGCTGTTGGGCAGGTAGTAATGCTCCATCAGGTACATCATGTCGAGCGCATCCTTGTCGGTGCCATCATGACGGTCAACCCATGCATCAAACTTCAACAGGAAGAGTCCACCTGCAGTCGGGATATTAAATTCAAAATTCTTGTCGATGACCCTAACTGTGATGCATTGTTTCAACACGGCATCAAACCCTCTTACCGTCATCATCGGGTCCATATCAGGAGGCCAATAGATGTGTGCATCATCGGGCGATATGCCGCCAAACGGGACTACATCAACTTCATAGTCAATCTTGAGGCTCGTTGTGTAGTGGAACCGCTGCTTGGCATGGTTGTCTTTACTGAACCCGTTTCGTTGCAATTCCTCACTGATTTCATCATATCGCTCCCAGGTTGGGATGGCAATACAGATGTCAAGATCTCTTGTTGCACGTTGAGGCCCAGACATATCAAACGCTATCGCCAGCAGGTCGCGAGATGTGGCACCGACCACAAAGAAAGACTGACCCATTCCCTGAAAGCATCCAGTCAACGCCTGTAACACTTCGACCAGCAGGGCTTGGCTGAACTGTTTACTGGTTATCTCCAAGGGCTTCATTTCTCAATATGTTTGCGGCTTCGAGGCTTCGCCCGTCGCCTTGGTTAATTAGGTCGGCATACAACACCAGCGGATTTGCGGAATCCGCATCATTATTCCAGAATTTTTGATATATCGTAACATTCCCGGTTTCGTCAGGCACAACCAGCCCGCTACTCATAATCTCCCTCATGCTCAGCGAAGTGTATATTTCATATTGCCCTGGAGTCATGTACCCGTTGAGAAGATAGGCGCCACATTCGCCACCCCAGACCGTCATGTCGGGCAACTTGATGTGCTGCCAGTCCACATCCCTGTGGCGCCAGCTCATCCTCCACTTGAGTAGCCGGGGACGCGCTATTTTGTTATACATATCCACCCACAGGTCCATCAGTGCTTGGCGATTCTTGATGAAGTACCCGTTTTCAGTTCTCAGAATGTAACCGTAATCCATTAACGTGTCTACCACGTGTTTCACCGTAGATGTTGACACATCGGCTCGCAGGGCTAAAGCGTGGAACGGCACGATCTTCATATCATTGTTGACAAGCATCCAGTAAAGCACCTTAATGCCGGACAAACGGAATTGCAGTGACCTTTTACCTGTGGGGTGTTTGACGGGAATCCCTTCCACATGAATCAGTGTGGATGGAACGTCTATGTGGCAGTTCCCTGCTATGTCAACTGCATTGAGTCCCGCCGTTTTGACCAACTCCGACATCCCACGCGTGAGCGAAATTGTTACCAACAGCACAAGCCGTGGCAATTTTCCGCTAGCGACCTCTGCTTGTACCCTGGAGATGAATGTGGATCTTAAGTTCGGACAAATCACACATCTCAGCCTTTGGCCGCCGATGATAACGACAGTCTCAGACTCTATTGTCATCTTCATGCTCTTGAAGTGAGCATTCAATGCAATAACTGCGGCATTCAGTATTTGTTCTCCTGTTTCCATAAGCCTTATATGTTTGGTTATTTTAGATATTCTGGAAAACCGAACATATCAACAAACCGAACACGACTGCAAATTTAGTGTTTTTTTCAATAATGAAAACACTTTTGGTGAAAAAATTTCTTTGAATTGATAAAAAACGGAGCATGCTGCTACCTTTTGTGGCATATCATGCCATAACTGTACGCATTTATCGAAATTTTGCTACGATTGATTTCTCATTATTTTACCTCAACTATGACCTTTCGCTTTTTTGTACTCCTCGCTTCGCCATCGCCCAACTGTCTTAACCGCAAGAGTGGATGTTGGCCCACAAGCGGGGCTGTGCTGCTTTTTTGGCGGCTTGATGCCGCCTTTTTCTCGGCACAGCCCACACTTGTGCTATTTTTTTATTTTTTCTTTAGGGAGAACTATAGGGCAAGGCGCAAGCCCAAGCTTCGGCTGCGGAAGTCGGGTGCGTTACCAAATCGGCTCGATACTCGAACATACCCAGCACTGTTGTCCCAGCTACCGCCACGATACACACGGAAAGAGCCTGAGGAGGGACCGGTAGGGTCGGTCTGTGAACTGCTACTGTATGCACCATACCAATCTCTGCACAACTCCCACACGTTGCCGCTCATGTCGTAGACACCTAGCTCGTTCGCCTGCTTGGTTGCAACATTGTGAGTGGCATGACCGCTGTTTTCATCGTACCACGCAACATCTTTCGGATAGTTGTTGCCGGAATACTTGTAGTCACAACTCTTGCGGCCGCCTCGCGCGGCATACTCCCATTGGGCCTCAGTGGGCAGTTTGAACCGCTGTCCTGTGAGCGAGCTGAGCTTGCGCAGAAACTCCTGGCAGTCATCCCAGCTTACACTTTCAACAGGTTTATTAGAACCCTTAGAATAACTGGGATTGCTGCCCATCACGGCTTCCCACAAGGCCTGTGTCACCACCGTCTGGCCGATATAGTACGGTGACAAGGTCACGCTGTGAGAAGGCTTTTCGTCTCCAAACGAATCACTGCCCAGCTCGCTTGTCGCGCCCATCATGAATGTGCCACCATCAACCGCCAACATCGTGAACTCCACATCGCCTATGGTAAACACTTCGTTTCCGCTGGCGTCAGTACGCTGGCTACACTGCTCTGCAGATAGCTTTCCGGGTACAAACTCACGTGTGTCCTGCTTTGGCCGTTTCTCTTCATGCACGAAAGTGGTTTCCTCATCGTCAGTCTGAGCGACCTTATCAGCGGGGCTGACATCGTCGAGCACAGTAACTTCACTGTCGCTTTTTAGCGGAGAGTCACAAGCAGTTCCTTGGGCAAGGCGGTCGCGCACCTGCTGCACAGATTGCGGGCGAGAGCTCACCCGCCGGCTCATCATCCACTGCACCAAATCACGCATACCCGGGCTCACGCCAGCAGGGTAAACAAACGCATCGGGCTCATCCAACTCAGACAAAATGGGAGGCTCATTGAGCGTAACCAGTTTGTAAAGAGTGGCACCCAGCGCATAAAGGTCGGTCCATGGGCCTATGCGCTTCAGGTTCTGGTCTATTTGTTCTCCAGGAGCATAACCGGGGGTATAGCACATCGCAGTCGATGTGCTTGTATAACCCTCACCAAAATTCATCTGCTTGCTCGCCCCGAAGTCGATGAGTCTCACTGTTCCTTGGGAATCCAACATAATATTTCCCGGCTTGAGATCCAGATGCCAAATGCCCTGTTCATGCACCGTGCCGAGCGCATCAAGCACCTGATCAAGCACGCGGAGAGCCTCGGACTCGACGAGGGGCTTGCCCGTGCGCTTGAGCCGCTGCGACAAAGACTCACCATCGACGAAGTCCATCACATAGTAGCTCGTCCCGTTCTCTTCAAACAGGTCATGAACCGCTACAATGTGCCCGTTATGCAGGCCTCGCAGACGCTGGGCCTCTTTCATGAACTTTTTGC
The DNA here is from genome assembly GCA_946412245.1 of uncultured Bacteroidales bacterium. Classification (GTDB taxonomy): domain Bacteria; phylum Bacteroidota; class Bacteroidia; order Bacteroidales; family Muribaculaceae; genus Sodaliphilus. Next base: position 42,815 of record CAMKGM010000010.1, on the reverse strand, counting down.
GTTGCTCCTCAAATGTTGGACGAGACGGCTCGCTCACGCTCACTGAATTATCGGCGGCACGTCCACTCAAGCCTTTCATGAAAAACTCCTTCATCGCATAGCGCTCGTCAAAATAGGTGTTCAGCACCACATAGGTGTTGCCGAAACCGCCCGAGGCCAACTGACGCTCAATGCGGTACTTACCCATTTGCAGTGTGTCACCTACCACCAGCATACCGCCATGGTCTATATCCGTTTTCTCTGTCATAAAAATAATGAATTAATGACTTTAGCATTATCTTCGCAAAATTACTCTTTTTTTCAACACGCTCAAAGAAACACAACACAAAACATCAAATCAAAAATCGCCTCATGCGCACTGCCGCCCAATTCACCATCCCCCAACCGCACAGAAGCAAGTGCCGCCATGCAAATAGGCGTTGGACCTCGATAAGGCTTCGACACTTCGCTGTTTTATGGACGTGCACAAAAAAATTCAACATTTTTCTACGTTTACAGAGAAATAATTTGCATTTTTTAATCTTTTTCACGATATTTGTGAATTATTTATCAAAACATCAAGGAATGACTGCTGAAAATCATGAATCACAGAAACGTCCCAACTGGTTCAAGAGGGTATTTTACTTCTACCGCGACGGATTCCGCAGCATGACTGTGGGCAAAACGCTGTGGCTCATCATTCTCATCAAGCTATTCATCTTTTTCGTTATCATCCGCTGGATATTCTTCCCCAATTTTTTGAGTTCCAAGAGCGATAGCGATGAGGGCAAAGCGCAATATGTGCGCGAACAACTGGTCAACCCCAACGACACCTGCCGTTGACGAGTGACGTTTAACGCAAGAACATTAATCACAAAAAAACATATTCATCATGAACGAATTAACAACTGTAGTAGACTGGTCGCGGGCGCAATTCGCACTCACGGCAATCTATCACTGGCTCTTTGTTCCGCTCACGCTGGGACTGGGCGTGATTATTGCCATCATGGAGACCATCTACTACCGCACACGCGACGCCAAGTGGCTCGCTACCACTCGCTTTTGGATGACGCTCTTCGGGGTCAACTTCGCCATCGGGGTGGCCACGGGCATCATTTTGGAATTTGAATTTGGCACCAACTGGAGCAACTACAGTTGGTTCGTGGGCGACATCTTCGGGGCACCGCTTGCCGTCGAAGGCATCCTTGCTTTCTTCATGGAGAGCACATTCATTGCCATCATGTTCTTTGGATGGAAGAAAGTAAGCCCCAAGTTTCACCTGGCTGCCACCTGGCTCACTGCCATAGGTGCCTCACTTTCAGCGCTATGGATTCTTGTAGCCAACGCTTGGATGCAAGACCCCGTCGGTTGCCAGTTCAACCCTGAGACCATGCGCAACGAGATGACCAGTTTTTGGGAAGTAGTCAGCTCGCCCATGGCCGTGAGCAAGTTCTTCCACACCGTGCTGTCGGCCTGGGTGCTGGGCGGTGCTTTTGTGGTGGGCGTATGCTCCTGGATGATGCTGCGCAAGCGCAATGTTGACCACTGCCACCGCAGTCTGAAAGTGGGCGGTTGGGTAGGCCTGATAGGCATCGTGCTCACCATTGTCACCGGCGACTCGTCGGCTGTGACTGTCGCTAAGGAGCAACCCATGAAACTCGCTGCTATGGAAGGACTTTACGAGGGTCATAACGCGCAGGAGATTGTGGCATTCGGCATCCTGAACCCCGCCAAGACGGTCGACAACAACGAGGATCCCTACTTGCTGAACATTTCCATTCCTTACGGACTCTCCATTCTTGCCAATCATGCCCCGAACTCGTTTGTCCCGGGCATCAACGACATCATCAACGGCATCTCTAAAGACGAACAGGGCAAGGTAATTAACACCGTGTCCTATGCCGAGCGCATCAAGCGAGGCAAACTCGCGCAAGAGGCCGTTGCCAAGTTCCAGGTAGCCAAGCAGAGCAACGACGCGCTCGCCCTTGAAGAAATCAACAAAACGCTCGACGAGAATTTCAAGTACTTCGGCTACGGTTATCTCGACTCGCCTCAAGAGGCTGTTCCTAACGTGCCGCTCACCTTCTACACTTTCCACTTCATGGTCACCATTGGCGGCTACCTGCTGCTGTTCATGGCACTTGTCGTCTTCTTTGAATACAGGAAGAAACTTACCGACAAGACACGCTGGACCAAGTGGTGGCACTACCTCGCCATTCTCACGGTTCCGCTCACCTACCTGTGCTCGGCAAGCGGATGGATTGTGGCCGAGGTGGGACGCCAGCCCTGGACCATTCAGGACTTGATGCCCAACAAGGTGGCCATCAGCAACCTCAGCGCAGGCTATGTGCAAACCACCTTCTGGATTTTTGCCGTGGTGTTCACCGCGCTGCTCATTGCCGATGTGAGCATCATCTGCAAACAGATTGCCAAGAAGTCCAAGACCAATCTGGACGAGGCTGAAATCTAAAAGTTCTATTATCAACACGACACAAAAGCAACCGACATGACACACTATATTCTTCAAAACTACTGGTGGCTCATCATCTCCATACTTGGATCGGTGCTCGTTTTCCTGCTCTTTGTGCAGGGCGGACAGTCCATGCTCTTGCACGCCGACGGCAAAGCGCAACGCACCATGATGGTCAACTCCCTGGGACGCAAGTGGGAGTTCACATTCACCACGCTGGTCACCTTCGGTGGTGCCTTCTTTGCTTCCTTCCCCCTATTCTACTCCACGAGTTTTGGCGGTGCCTACTGGCTCTGGATGTTCATCTTGTTCAGTTTTGTAGTCCAAGCCGTGGCCTATGAATACCGGTCCAAGGCGGGCAATGTGTTCGGGACGCGGTTCTACGACACGCTACTGCTCATCAATGGCATCGTGGGACCGGTATTGCTCGGCGTGGTAGTGGCAAGTATGTTCTTTGGCAACGATTTCACCATCACCAAGGATAACATTCTCAACACCCAGGCCGCAACCATCTCACAATGGGGACCTGCCCACGGGCTTGAGGCCATTGCCTCGTGGAAGAACCTGATTTTCGGTTTCATGGTCTTTTTCCTGGCACGCACACTCGCCTCGCTCTATTTCATCAACAACATTGATGACGACGCACTTCGTGCCAAGCAGCGCAAGGCGCTCATCATTAACGCCCCCATCTTCGTGGTGCTGTTCCTCATCTCGCTCGCGCTCATTCTCACCGCCACGGGCGTGCAGGTCGACGATAGCGGCATTATGACTCCTGCCGAGAACAAGTATCTCGCAAACTACCTGGAGATGTGGTGGTGCCTGGCATTGCTGGTGCTGGGCGTAGTCATGGTGCTTTGGGGCATCGGCAAAACGATGCTCAAGCACGACTTCACTCACGGCATTTGGCCCGCCGGCATCGGCACCGTGATGGTCGTGCTCACCCTCTTTTGGGTGCTGGGGTTCAATGGCACAGCCTATTATCCCTCAAACATCGATGTCAACAGTTCGCTTAACTTGCGCAACAGTTCATCGAGCCTGTTCACCCTGCGTGTCATGAGTTATGTTTCTATCCTCGTGCCCTTTGTGCTGGCCTACATCGCCTACGCCTGGTACAAAATGGACCACAACAAAATCACTCAACACGAGATGGACAATACCGACCCTGACGACAAGTATTGACACTATGCACAACTGAAACACAAGACTAAACCATACATGAGTCGGGGCCGATTTTGGCCCCGATTTTTTACACATTATGAAAAAATGTGACACATTTGATTGCAGAAAAGAGAAAATATTGTATATTTGCCGATAACAATGCGATTTGCAACATAACTTCAAGAATAACCAAACCATTACGGTCATGAAAATATCAATTGTAGGAACCGGATATGTCGCCTTGGTCACCAGCACCTGCTTCTCTGAACTGGGTGTCAATGTGACTTGTGTCGACCCCGACAGCCAGAAGATTAACCGCCTGGTCTATGGCGCACTCCCCATCTACGAACCGGGGCTGGAAGCCATGATAAGCCATAACGTGAACGACGGGCGCTTGGTGTTCAGCGCCGACTACAAGCAGTGCTTTGAAGATGTTGACGTGGTGTTCTGTGCCGGCGACCCCACTCTCAACTCCGACGGCAGCACCGACCTCTCGCCCATTCACAAGATTGCACGCGACTTTGCCAACGGCATCAAGCGATACACCGTGTACGTTCTCAAGACCACTGTTCCCGCCGGCACAGCACGACAGGTCAAGGAAATCATCGCAACTGAGATGGCCAAGCGCAAAGACCCTGTGGAGTTTGATGTGGCTTCAAACCCCGATTTCCTCACTGAAGGCAACGCCATCAAGGATTTCATGAAGCCTGACCGCATCGTCATCGGCGTGGAGTCAGAGCGAGCCAAGGAGGTGCTCACACACCTTTACCGCCCCATTCTGCTACGCAACAACAGTGTGATTCTCACCGACACATCCACAGCCGAGATGATTAAATATGCCGCAACCAGTATGCTCGCCACGCGCATCAGTCTCATGAACGAGATTGCCAACTTCTGCGAGGTGGTGGGTGCCGACGCCAACGTGGTGCGGCACGGAGTGGGAACCGACAGCCGCATCGGCCCCAAGTACATCTACCCCGGCTGCGGCTACGGTGGCACACTCTTCTCGCAAGACATTCGCGACTTGATTAATATTGCCGATGTCAACGACTTCAACATGGATGTGCTGCGGGCTGTCGACCAGGTGAATATGAGCCAAAAACGCGTCCTGTTTGAGAAACTCTCCAAGTACTACGGCGGTAAACTCAAAGGCAAGACCGTGGCCATGTGGGGACTCTCGTTCAAACCCGAGACCGACGACATGAGCGAGGGACCCGCCATCGTTACGCTCGACCTGCTGCTCAAGGCGGGTTGCAAGGTGCGCGTCTATGACCCGGTGACTATGAACACTGCCAAACTGCGCTGGAACGACATCTACTGCGGCGTTGACATGTACGATGCTGTCAAGGGGGCCGACGCGCTGTTGCTACTCACCGAGTGGCGACAGTTCCACCTGCCCGCTTGGAACCAAATCAAGGAGCTCATGAACAAGCCGCTCGTCATTGACGGACGCAACATCTATGACCGGCGCGAACTCGAAGAAATGGGATTTGACTACCGATGCATCGGTGTTTAATTCAAAACATAACTCATTATGGAAACACAGAACAATCCTAATATGCCACAGCCTACAGGACCCGGAATGCAACAGCCACCCAAGGATCCCAACCGCAAACTCAAGAAGTGGAACATCATTGTCGCCATCATTGACATTATTCTGCTTCTGTTGCTCATCTTTTGGCCCAAGCAGTGTGGTTGCAACCGCACCACCACTCGCGTGGTGACTCGGGTAGATACCGTTGTGATACACGACACCATTCCACAGGAGCGCGACATTGACCGAGCCGTTGACGATGCCGGCGGTGAAACCGGCTACATGGGCATGAAACTCGTGTGGAACGAAGACGGACAATACCGCGTGGACTTTGACGCTCATGCCGTGGAACCCGGTGGCGAGCAAATCTTCTATCTGCGCCACAACCAGAACAAGGGCCAGTCGCCCACAAACATGGGCGGACTGATTGACGTTGATATGGTTGGCCCCATCTCCACCGGCGTTGAAAACATCATGTGGCCCAGCAAGGAACGGCTTGCCGACGGGGTGTATAAGTTCTCGGTGGTCAACTATGAGCAACTTAACGGCAACAATGGTTTCAAGGTGAAAATTTATGTAGGCAACAAATCGTTTGTCTACCAGGTGACTCAGGCGGTGCGAGAGAATGCCACCGTCAAAATTGCCGATGTTACGCTGCAGAACGGCGAACTCAAGGACATCAAGCACTATCTGCAACCCCTTGATGCCAACTAATCCGCAATAACAACACAAACAAATAAGGAAACCGATGAGCGCAAGATGCTCATCGGTTTCTCTTTAACCTAATTCGGTCGTTTGTTTATGTCCTCGCTATAACTGAGCGGTAAATCGTAATGATGGTTTGGATTAGATTGAGAGCCTACGCAGGGTGTTGAGCAACTCACGGTCAATGGGTTTCTCATTCTTGATAGCCTTGGAGAAGGGCACATACACAATCTCGTCGTTGGCATCTCCAATCATCACATTGCGCTGGCCTTCAAGCAGCGCATCCACAGCGGCAGCACCCATGCGCGAAGCCAAGATGCGATCCAGGGCCGTGGGCGAGCCGCCTCGCTGCAGGTGACCCAGGATGGTAACTCGCACGTCATATTGCGGATATTCCTTGCGCACACGTTCGGCAAGCCCCATGGCGCCGCCCGTGATGGGACTCTCGGCCACCAGCACAATCGACGAGTTCTTGCTCTTGCGGAATCCGTTCTGAATCAGTTCGGCAAGTTGGTCAACCTCGGTTGAGATTTCAGGGATAATGGCAGCCTCGGCACCGCTGGCAATAGCGCCATTCAATGCCAGGAAGCCGGCATTGCGGCCCATCACCTCGATAAAGAACAGACGCTCGTGCGACGTGGCCGTGTCGCGAATGCGGTCCACGCACCACATGATGGTGTTCAATGCCGTGTCATAGCCAATGGTGTGGTCAGTGCCATACAAATCGTTGTCGATGGTTCCGGGCAGACCGATGATGGGCACGTCGAACTCGCTGGCAAAACTCCTGGCACCGGTGAGCGACCCGTCGCCGCCTATCACCACAAGCGCGTCAATGTCGTGCTTGCGCATGTTTTTATAGGCTATTTCCTGACCTTCGCGCGTCTTGAACTCCTTGCATCGTGCCGTCTTGAGAATAGTGCCGCCATGATGAATGATATTCGACACGTTTTGGGTTTTGAAATCAACGATTTCGTCATCTATCAGGCCGCGATAGCCGCGATAGATGCCCTTCACTTTAAATCCGCTATAGATTGCAGAACGCGTGATGGCGCGGATTGCCGCATTCATGCCGGGGGCGTCACCGCCCGAGGTCAGAATGCCTATTGTCTTGATTGCTGCCATTGCTTTATGTGTTAATTTGGTTATTTTCTTGCAAATATAATCATTTTTTTAATACCACACGACGAGTCACATTATTTTACAGCGGTGTAGATGCTGCAAGTGCCCATCGTGAGGCTCACGCAGCGGCAATGCTTGAAGCCGGCATCGCGCATGAGCTGCAGCATGTCGTCGCCTTGCGGCACGGCGGCAATGCTTTGCGGCAAGTAGCGGTAAGCACTCTTGTCGCCGCTCTTGAGCGACCCTATCGAGGGGATGATGTGCAGCGTGTACAGGTCATAGAACCAACGCTCCACACGGTTGCGCGGCGTGGAGAGTTCTACCACACACAGCACCCCGCCCTCGCTCAGCACTCGGTGCATCTCTTTGTAGCCCTGGTCGATATGTTCAAAGTTGCGCACCCCAAAGGCCACCGTCACGGCATCGAAACTGCCGTCGGCAAAACGCATTCTCAGGCTGTCGCCCTGCTCAAAGCTGATTTTGTCGGCAAGTTGCTTGTCGGCCACCTTTTTGCGCGCCACCTCGAGCATGCCCTCGCTCAAGTCGATGCCCACAATGGCCGAGGGCTTGAGTTTCTTGTAGAGCTGAATGGCAAAGTCGCCGGTGCCGGTTGCCACATCGAGCAAGCGCTTGGGCTTGTGTTTTGCCACTCTGAGGCACGCCACGCGGCGCCACCACTTGTCGATGCCCAGCGTCATGGCATGGTTCATGAAGTCGTAGGCAGGCGCAATGCTGTCGAACATTTCTCGCACCTGCTCGGTCTTGCCCCCTTGCTCGCTATAGGGCTTGATTTCCTCCACCTGACTCGATTTCTCGCTCATCCCCACTAAATTTTCAAATAAACTCGATTATTCGATTACTCGATTATTCGATTATTCGAAAAAAATCAACGGAGAGCTTTCTCGCTCTCAATCCACTTGCTCACATTAGCCTCGATGCGGGCATTCAGGTCGGCATCCAGGTTGCGCTCAAACTTCTCGCCGGTGATTTCCTCATAGAGTTCAATGTAGCGCTGTGCCACCGTCTCGCAATACTCGTCGGTCATCTCGGGCACTTGCTGACCCTCCTTGCCCATAAAGTCGTGCTCAATGAGCCACTGGCGCACAAACTCCTTGGAGAGTTGCTTCTGGGGCTCGCCTTTCTCGAAACGCTCTTCAAAGCCTTCGGCATAGAAATAGCGCGACGAGTCGGGTGTGTGAATCTCGTCCATGAGTATCACCTCGCCATTGTATTTGCCAAACTCATATTTGGTGTCGACCAGAATGAGGCCCTTCTTGGCGGCAATCTCGGTGCCGCGTGCAAACAGGGCGCGGGTGTAGCGCTCCATCACCTCATAGTCCTCGGGGGTGGCAAGACCTTGCGCCAGAATTTCCTCCTTCGAGATGTTCTCGTCGTGTCCGGCCTCGGCCTTGGTGGTGGGCGTGATGATAGGCTCGGGGAAACGCTCGTTCTCGCGCATGCCGTCGGGCAGTTTCACACCACACAGTTCGCGGCAACCGTTCTTGTACTCGCGCCAAGCGCTACCGGTGAGATAACCGCGAATGATCATTTCCAGCGCGAACGGCTCGCAACGGCGACCCACCGTCACCATGGGGTCGGGCGTGGCCAGCTTCCAGTTGGGCACAATATCGGCAGTGGCATCCAGGAACTTGGCTGCAATTTGGTTGAGCACCTGCCCCTTCGAGGGTATGCCCTTGGGCAGAATCACATCGAAGGCCGAGATGCGGTCGGTAGCCACCATCACCAGCAGGTCGTTGCCTAAAAAATACACATCACGAACTTTGCCGTGATAAACTTTCTCTTGTCCATCGAACTGATAATCAGTGCGAACCAAAGTGTTTCCCATATCGCTTTTTCTTGTTTGTATTGTTTATATTCTAAATTTCATGCAAAGATAACAAAGTTTGTCCACATAACCCTCGCCCACATTAAAAATCTACACATAAATCTCATTTCTTCATGACAACAACATACATTCAAGGTCCTACATAAAACTGAAATCACGCATTAAGATTTTAACATGAAACAACTTTATTAGTAACAACCTTGTTAGTTACAAACTTGTTAGTTACAAACTTATTTCATATCTTTGCAACATAATCAATCAAAACACGCACTATTTCGTCTTTGGATTCAGCGCCAGCAATTCTTTGATTAGCACCTTTTCATGGTGAGCAAAGAACTGACACAAAAAAGGGACTAGAGCAAAAAGTCTAGTCCCATTTAACCCAATTCGGTCTTCAGTGTGATTCCTCTAAGCCAATATATAACTCCTCACGGAAAGCACAAAAGCATTAGTCAGGTTGTAGCCAGCACTTTCCGGGCCATGCGTTGCCCTGCCTCGTAGGCCCGCTGCAAGTCATTCTCCCAGTGCGCATCGCGCCACGCACGCTTCATCGGCTCAGGGAATGCCGACAAGTCGTACAGGTCGTATTTCTTCACCTGATAGGTGTTGAACGCATCCACATGCTCCACATCGCCATAAGCCCTCATCAAGCAGTTCTCAATGAGGCTCATGCACTGATAGATGCCCCTGGCCTGCTCGGGGTCAGCATTCATCGTGTAAGTGAGGACCACCGGTATCTTCTTGGGTGCCGTCAAGCTGAAGTCGGCATACGACAGCCAGGGGAAAATCAGTCGCTCTAGCAAGGCGCGCAACTGTGCCGTCACCTCACTGAAATAGATGGGCGAACCCATGGCCAGACCATCGGCTTGAGCAATCTCTTCGAGTACGGGTGTCAAACCGTCCTTGAATTTGCACACACGCGTTGCCGCACCCTTCAGTTTGCAAGCCATGCACGACATACAGCCACGATACTGCAGGTCATAGAGCCTTATGGTCTTAACTTCAATCTCGTCGTTCACCGACCGAGCTCCCTCGGCAAACTTTTGAAGCATGGCGGCCGTGTTGAAAATTTTACGCGGCCCGCCGTCAATCACTATAATCTTTTTCATGTCTTATTTAATTGTTTTTAGTCCATAACAACGTCTAAAACCATCATCAGCACAAAACCCACCGCAAAGCCTATGGTGCTGAGGTTAGAGTGCCGGCCTCCGGAGGCTTCGGGTATCAATTCCTCAACAACGACATAGAACATAGCTCCGGCGGCAAAGGCGAGCATATAAGGCATGACAGGCACCAGCAACGAAGCAAGCAACATCACGGCAATGGCTCCAAGAGGCTCAACAGCGCCGCTCAGGCTTCCTATCATGAAAGAGCGCCACTTGGAGTTGCCTTCAGCCCGCATAGGCATGGAAATAATGGCCCCTTCAGGCACGTTCTGTATGGCAATACCCAGAGCCACTGCCAACGCCGATGCAATTGATAAACCCGATGCTCCTTGCTCAGCCCCGGCAAACACGACTCCCACTGCCATTCCTTCAGGTAGATTGTGTATAGTCACGGCCAGTGCCAGCATCGCCGTTCGCGACAACCGGGTGCGTGGACCCTCAGGCGTGTCGGTGCCTATGTGCAAGTGCGGTGTCAACTCATCGAGGGCCAGCAGAAAGAAGATTCCTAACATGAACCCCACAGCTGCCGGCAACACACTCCACTTGCCGTTATCGGCCTCCATCTCCATGGCCGGAATCAGTAGCGACCACACCGATGCTGCAACCATCACGCCCGAGGCAAAACCCAGCAATAGTTTTTGCACGCGGGGCGACATGTCGTCTTTCATGAAAAAGACGAATGCCGCTCCGAGCATGGTCCCCAACAGGGGAATAAGTAGTCCGATGGCTAACGTCATCATGCTATGATTACATCATGGCGGTGAGGAAGTTCTCGTAACCCAACTTGTCGATGTAGTTCAGGTACTGTGCTTCCCAAGCCATGTGATCTTTCTCATCGTCAATCCATTTCAGGATCAGTTTCTGAGTGGGATAATCGTCGGCAAATGCTTGTGCCAACTCGCTCAGTTGCTTAACGGCTGTGGGCTCGTAGTCCGACTCAATCTGCTGTTTGGGATCGTCATAGAAGGGGAATTCGATGGTCTTCATGGCCTCTTGCAGGTCAGCAGGCTTGCAGCCAAGTTCCACCAGGCGATTCAGCACTTCTTCGGCTTCCTCCCACTCTTCCTCAGCTTCTTCTTTCCACTTGTCGGCCAGTTTGGTCCAGCCTTGCAGACGGCAATAAGCCGAGAAGGCGAAATGTTGCTTACTGTTACCAAACCACACAGCGCCAAGATTGGCAAACTGCTTCAATGCTTCTTCTTTTGTCATCGTTTTAATAGTTTTAAATAGGTTAATAATGAATGTTATTTTAATTTGTCTATAATATTGTCTAATTCACCGCGCAACCGTGCGTAATCATCAAGCGTCAGGTGACAAGGCTCCATGCGCCGGCCCATGCCCTGAGGTATGCAGTCAAACGCCTGCTGCTCCAGAACTTGGCCCTTTTCGGTGAGCGACACCAGGGTCTGCCGGCCGTCTGCCTTGCCCTTCACTCGCTTCACAAGGCCTTGCTTCTCCATGCGTTGCAATAGCGGGGTGACGGTGTTGGTCTCCAAATAGAGTTTGCGCGCTATTTCGTTCACGGGCAGTTCGTCACACTCCCACAGCACCATCAGCACCAAGTATTGCGGATAGGTTATGCCCAACTCGCTCAGGAAGGGCGTGTAGGCCTTCATCACGAGACGCGCTGCCGTATACAGGCGGAAACATAACTGATTGTCAAGTTTTAACTCTTCACGCATAATTCAATGCACTGACTGTTTTTGTTGATGAAATTATATCGTTTGCGATACAAATTTACAACTTATTTTTTATATCGCAAGCGACACATCTGCATTTTAACACAATTTAACCCAATTCGGTCTTCTCGGCCACAGCCTGCGACTCAGCGCCGGCACTGCCCTTCGTAGCCGCCTTACTGCATGCCACCAGCGGCATCATAGCGACAACCGCCATCCATAAAATCTTTTTCATTTTCATAGTCATATAAGTTTATTTTTCACTGGAGACCCAATATAATGTTAATAATCAAGGTCACATCCAGCACATCCACCTTGGCATCGCCATTCACGTTGGCATTGTTGTAGTTGAACGGGTTGGGGTTCTTGTTCAAGATGTAATTGATCACCGTGGTCACATCCAGCACATCCACCTGACTGTCTTCGTTGGCGTCACCTGGCTTGCTGACCACCACCGGCTCCCAGCCTGCATAGAGCGTCATGTCGCCGGGCACTTCCGTGTTGAAATCCCACGGGTTGATGCAGTCGGGTTCCTTGTACCAGCCTGTGAAAACGTAGCCATCGGCCGTGGGGGCAGTGGGCTCGTCCAGCTTGTCCTCGTTGCTCCACAGGATCGATACCGGGGCAGGAGCCGTGCCGTGCCCGTTGGCATTATAGGTAACCACACAATGCCAGTGCTCCTTGAAGTCAGAAGCCACATAGCTGTTCCATCCCAATCCTTTTACTATTATGCGGTTCCATTGTTCGTCTGTGCCGTCGAAGTAGAGGTCAGCAAGGAGTCCACAGTTTCTGAAAGCATAACTCCCAATTTTTGTCACACACGGTGGAAGATACACCGTTTTGAGTGCTGAACATCCGTTGAAAGCGAACATTCCTATACTCCTCAGGCCCGACTTCACGTCTAAGGTCTCAAGACTGGTATATCCATTAAATTCATAGGCCTTGAGGGTGTCAACATGCTCCAGCGTCAAGATTTTTACTTTTGGGAAGAGATTAGATTTCTCCCACGTGTGGGTAGTGATGAGTTGACTCTGAGGGAACTGTTCCCACATGTAGTTGTAACAATCGATGTTCAGATGTCCTCCTCTATCCAGCGTCCAGTAGAGATGGTTATTGGTCGTCACAGTATCTCCGCCACACCAGCCGCATATCCATGAGAAATATTTATCATAGCAGTACAAGTTTGGCGAATACATAAACACGCTGGGGTCCAAGTCAGTCATTGCGTCTGAAGATGCAATATAACAATTACTTTGAATATTGGCGAAAGCATAAGAATCGATCAGGGCGTTTTTGGGTAGGGTGACATTTTTCAGACTATCGCAACCATCGAACGCATGACTTCTGATTTCGGTGACCGACGTCAAATAAATTTCGTCAAGTGCTGTTCCTGCGAATGCATAAGTTGGGATGGTTTTTATCGAAGGTGGAGTCATTTGGTCCAATGGCAAGAGCCCCCCATCATAACTTGTTTTTACTCGTTTGAATTTTGTGCAGCCCTGTACCGAGGGCATCCAGTCGATTACCGATGCGGGGTCAAAAGTCATCGTCTCCAGGTTTGTGAAGCCGCTGAAGGTCATGCCAGAGAAGCCTAATACCGTTGCCCCGTCGATGGTGAGGGGGATGGTGACCGACGTCCTTTTGTCCTTGGGGCCAGCATATCCGTTGATGTAACACTCGGTGCCTGTAGTGTTCATAAAAGGAGTAAATCCTTTCAATGTCGAGTTAGTGTGCATGTAGATATAATCCCCTCCGGCGCCATAGTTAAGGTCGCAGGCTATCGTGGTATCGTTCTGGCACACGGCCCCTTCGGCTGTGGCGTTGAATGTGATGGAAGTCACGGCGGTGGAGCGGTAAGCCTTGTCATTGTCCTTGGCAAAGTATAGGTGGATATAGGCACTGCCGGCGCCGCAATGGCTGTTCAGGTCACCATTGTTGTTCTTGAAATAATCGCTGCCATCACAGGGTACAAGGCTATAGGTGAGGCCATCATCAATGAAAGTGGGTATAACATTTCCAGAATTAGATTGCAAAAGGTAGAAGTCGGTGACAAATGCACCGGCATCGAGGTTGTCGCTGCTTGCCGACTTGTAGAGAAGGTAGATGTAGTCGCTACCCGAGCCGCAACCGGCGTTCAGGTCTTTGTCGATGACCGTCCAGCCCTGACGCCTGTAGGTATCCTTCAGATTGTTGACTACACTTTGTGAGCCGCCTATCACCATCACATCGGTGATATAGTCCTCGGCCCGGGCCGTCGCTCCCACCGCGAGCATTGCCACAAGCAATAATAATATCTTTTTCATAATAGTATGGTTTTTAAGTTAGCATCCAGTTTTCAGTTGTCTGTTTTCAGTTGTCTGTTTTCAGTTGTCAGGTTCTCTGAGCTATTCTCTAATCCCTCAACCCGCAACTCTCAACCTAATCCCAGTATAATGTTAATAATCAAGGTCACATCCAGCACATCCACCTTGGCATCGCCATTCACGTTGGCATTGTTGTAGTTGAACGGGTTGGGGTTCTTGTTCAAGATGTAATTGATCACCGTGGTCACATCCAGCACATCCACCTGACTGTCTTCGTTGGCGTCACCTGGCTTGCTGACCACCACCGGCTCCCAGCCTGCATAGAGCGTCATGTCGCCGGGCACTTCCGTGTTGAAATCCCACGGGTTGATGCAGTCGGGTTCCTTGTACCAGCCTGTGAAAACGTAGCCATCGGCCGTGGGGGCAGTGGGCTCGTCCAGCTTGTCCTCGTTGCTCCACTGGATCGGTACCGGGGCAGGAGCCGTGCCGTGCCCGTTGGCATTATAGGTAACCACACAGTGCCAGTGTTCCTTGAAATTGCTTGCCACACCTTGGTTCCAACCATTTTCTTTATAAACTCCAATGTTCCACTGCTCACCAGTGCCGTCGAAGTAAATATCAGCCAAGGAACGACAAGATCTAAAAGCGTATGCTTCTATGCTGTCCAAACACGACGGAAGATATACTTTCTCCAGTTTGTAGCAATTTGTGAAAGCACTCCCTAATATTCGCCTAAGACCAGATTTCACATCCACAACAGTAAGATTTGGATACCACTGGAATAGAGACATTGATATATAGTCAACATGCTCCAGGGTGAGAGTCTGAACTGAATCTCTCGCCCAGTACAGGAACTCAATGTGTTGCTCCTCGGGATAGGTGTCCCAGATGTCGGTAGCGCAATTAATTTTCAGATGATTATTCTGCATCGTCCAGTAAAGATGATTGTTGCTTGTTACTGTATCACCGCCACACCAGCCGCATGACCAGCTATTGTTTGGACCTTTGACAACCAACATCGGTGAATACATATACATCATTGGATTCCAGTCTTCAATAGACCCCGGATATGACACACTGCAGTATGATTTAATGTTTGAAAAAGCATGATTTTCAATCAGGACAGGTGATTTCATGAAAGTGACTGATGACAGTTTCTTGCATCCAGAAAAAACATCGCTGCCAACACTTGTGACAGACTGAAATGTTATTTGCTCAATGGCCGTGCCCGCGAAAGCATACCCCGGAATACTTGTCATTGAAGGTGGAGTTATGTCAGTAAGCTCATCCGCTGGTCTAGCTAAGTTGACATGCTTGAACTTGGAGCAGCCTTGCACCGACGGCATCTGGGTAATTGAAGTGCCTTGGCCGAAAGCCATTGTTTCAAGATTTGTGAACCCATTGAAGACTGTGTTAGTTATGCCAATCACCGTAGCACCGTCGATGGTGAAGGGTATGATTAAATATTTATAAATTGTCTTGGGTCCGTCAAAGCCGTTGATATAACACTCATTGCCTGCATAGTTCTTTGTGATTGTCCATCCCTGTGCCTTGTCGGCATGCATGTAGATATAGTCACCGCCGGCACCGGCGTTCAGGTCATAGCCCGTAGTGGCGCCAGCGATGGGCACGCCGCCGGCCTGCGTGTCGTTGAAGGCAATGGATTTGACTGCAATGTGGTATGTACCGACTCTACTATATTCCTTGGTATAGTAGAGATGGATGGTGGCGCTACTGGAGCCGCAATGGCTGTTCAGGTCGCCCTTGTTGTTCTTGAAATAGTCGCTGCCATCAAAGGGCACAAGGTGATAGGTGTAACCATCTAACGAGAGAGCGTCGGGAATTGTGCCGGTTTCTGTGCTGATTGCGAAGTCGGTGATAAAGGCACCGAGTTCAACATCAGTCTCACTTGCCGACTTGTAAAGCAGGTAGATGTAGTCGCTGCTGGAGCCACAGCCCTTATTCAGGTCCTGGTCGATGACCGTCCAGCCCTGACTCGTGTAGGTATCTTTCAGATTGTTGACTACACTTTGTGAGCCGCCTATCACCATCACGTCGGTGATATAGTCTTCGGCCCACACATTTACACTGGCAATCAGTGCCAACAGGAGAAGTAATATCTTTTTCATAATAGTATAGTTTATTTGAAGATTTATGCACAAACAGCATTGAATATTGCAAATATAAACAATTATTTAATAATATCCAACACTTTACAACAAAAACCGCAAAAAAACTTCACATCACAAACCCCTCTCTCTTCACATCCTCAATATTTCCATACATCCTTTTCAATGCCCAACTTTTGTTTTCTTCAAAAATAATCACGATATTTGCACATATAAACTAATGTGACCATTACCCAATTCACTCAATTCTTTTAAATCGGATAACACTATGAGAATCTTTCGCACACTCCTGTTTTTTGCATTCATCATTTTGCTATCAGTTAGTGCTCAAGCTGCTACCAGTTTCGGTTTCAAGGTGGGCGGCGTGACTGTCACCGACGAAAACTATAACAACATTCAGCCCGATGACCTGCAAAAGGGTACCATCAGGTACGACCCTTACACCAACACCGTCACCTTCACCAACGTGCAGATGGGTCGCTACGGGACCGATGAGCGCTGCCTACACAACACCGACAATGCCGGGCTCACCGTCCATTTTGTGGGTGAAAACATACTACATAGCGATAAAGCCGCCACCATGCGCTTCGAGAAAAACACAACTATCACCACCGACTATGATGCCGAAGTCGCCATTCGTGGCAAATCTGAGGGGTCCATCTATCTTTCAAACGGCTGCACCCTCACCTTCAACAAGGCTACCATCTCGCTCAACACCAGCGGAATCATGAGCGAGTCGTCGGTGCCATTGAGCGGCACGGGCAACGAGACGGTCAAACTCATCGACTCAAGCGTCCACCTCTACTGCAGCAAAAATGGTACGATCAGCAACCTTGCCGCAATCGTCATGACAAACTCTTATATGTATATTGCCGGAGCCAATGTCAACAACTACAACAATGTGCAGACGGTCAAGAACCTGGCAAGCCTCACACTCAATGGCTACGACGTGATTACCTCGGCGGGGCAATCCTTCGATCCAAACAAGAAAACCTTTGTCAACAGCAGTGGAGATCCCGTCACCACAAGCATTTCGATTGAGTTGAAGGTGCCCATCAATGCCAGCACTTTTCCCGATGAACAATTTCGCAACTTTGTGGCCCAAAGTGTCGACACGAATCACGACGGTTATTTGACATCTGAACTCTACAAAACAGCAAGAGACCTCAATGTGGCTGGGAAAAACATCAGCAACCTGGCGGGCATCGAGCACTTCATTTTTCTCGAGACGCTGAATTGCAATAGCAACAACCTCTCGACCGTCAATTTGAGCCATAACACCGGCATCAAGCAACTGCTCATTTCCAACAACAAACTCACTTCACTCAATCTTGGTGAAAACACCGTGCTCGAAGTGCTACGGTGCAATTTCAACCGGCTCACCAGCCTCAACTTGAGCTACAACAAGCGACTCACCGAAGTGAGTTGCTACAACAACTACATTTGGAAAGATGCCATGAGCGCACTCATCAACAGTCTGCCCACACAAACCGCCGCGGCAAGTTTCTATGCCTACCAGGAGAACGACGAGGAGATGAACTACCTACCCAGCATGTCAATGACCAAGACCGCCCATGCCAAAAACTGGAGCGTGAAGCAATATGTCAAGCAATGGCAAGATTTGCCCGAGTCGGTGTCCATCAACGAGTCCACATTCCCCGACGCCGCGTTCCGCAACTATCTGCTCAGCCAGTCCTATGGCAGCGATGCTGTGCTCAGTAGCGAAGAAGCCGATGCCGTCACCTATCTGTCGTTATCACAAAAACAGATTTCGAATCTTGCAGGCATTGAATGGTTCCGAGGACTCAAGCGCTTGGGTTGTTTTATGAACAATCTCACCGGCCTCAACCTGAGGTATAACAACGACCTCACGATGGTGGAATGCTACGACAACCAAATCACCTCACTCAAAGTGAAATGGAATCCTGAACTCGCCACCTTGCAATGTCATAATAACAAACTCACTGCAATCACGCTGGGCGAGAACCCCAACCTCACACAACTTCTTTGCTACCGCAATCAGATAAAAGCGCCCGAGATGGGCGAGCTCGTCAATAGCCTGCCCAACCAGCAGGGCAAGACGACCTATTTCCATGTTTATGATAATAGTAACCTTAGCAAACCCGAAGGCAACATCATCACATCTGCACAAATCAATCAGGCTAAGGCGAAAAATTGGACACCATACTACTACAATGGCAACTCCTGGCTCCCCTACGACGGTGCCACCGATTACCCGCTGAAGGTAGGCAACATCCAAGTCACTGCAAGCAATGCCCACGCCATCACTGGCAACGACATTACGGGCAGCGTGCAATATGACCCCGAGAATAATGTGCTCACACTCACCGATGCCACCATCAACGGCAAGAATGCCATTCAAGTGGGCAGCACACTGCCGGGACTCACCATACGCCTCATTGGCGACAACGCCATCAATTGTCCAAGCAACGCAAATATGGCCATCAACTGGGGCAACTGCGACAGAACGAGACTCACCGGCCCCGGCTCACTCACCATCAACAATGGCTGGATTTGGCTCACCAGCGGAAACTTCGATGATGACCACCGACTCACCATCGACAGCTGCGCCGTCACGCTCACTCATGGTAGCATTTCCTACGAGGAATGGGACGAGAACCTCACCATCAACCATGCCTCTGTTCACCTCCTGAACGGATATGTTACCGTTGGCTACTACGACCTGCAACTCGTGGACTGCTACATCAGCAAACCTGAAGGCGGACATGTGTCTGGTGGCAGCATCTGTGCCGCCGGTTCCAACTCCTACTTCGAAGGCGAAATAGAGGTACTACCCTCACCCGACTTCATCCGTGGCGACGTGAATAACGACGGCAAAGTGAATGTGAGCGACGTCACTGCCCTCATCAACATGATTCTGGGCACTCTGCCCGTCGACCAGGCACGAGCCGATGTGAATGAAGATACGAGTGTGAACGTGAGCGATGTCACCGCCCTCATCAACCTCATCCTGGGCTCCAACTGATAGAGAGTAGGGACAATCGCTCTTGCCTTGTCCCCCACTGACAACTATCTCACCATATCACTGATGCCGGGGGCGGTTACCAGTTGGTCGTTCTCATCGTGCTGGGGCGTGTAGCGCGTGACCTTGCCGCTCTTGTCAATAATGGTTACCAACACATTGGGCTTGCCATCCTTGTTGCACTTAATAATGAGCGGACGCCCGTCGCGGTTGTAGATGCGTTCGCCCGTCTCCGTGTTCTTCACCGTGATTTTGGCATCTTCATGGGCAGCCAGCACAAAATACACCTCGTCGCCGTCGGTAAGGGCCTCCCACGAGTTAACCTCCTTGAATTCAGGATATTTCTTGAAGAAGTCATCACCCGTCATCGTTGAGAAAGTGTGCCACTTGCCCACATAGGCCACTTGTGCCACCGCATTGGGGTCAACCTTCTTGGGCTTGGGCTGCACCGGTGGAGCGCCCGGCGCCAGCGACTCGGCCAGTTCGGGCCCTACAAACAGATAAACGGCCTTAGGGTCAATGTCATTGCGCTCTGAAGTGTCAAACTCGTAGTAGAACGTGGCGCTCTTACCACCGTTCAGGATGGTGCGCTCATAGAAGTGCATCTTGCCTTTTTCGCCTTGTATCTCAAACGAGTCATCGTCAAGTTCTGAGTCGTCCACCTGCGCGCCCTTTGTGTTATAGCCGGCCAAATGATTGGCAAACAAGTCCTCAAGCGTTACGTTACACGGCTCGCCCCACACCTTGAGCGTTGCCACGCCATCCTTTGAATGGCAGGTGAACCCGCGGTCGCCAT
The DNA here is from genome assembly GCA_946412245.1 of uncultured Bacteroidales bacterium. GTDB lineage: Bacteria > Bacteroidota > Bacteroidia > Bacteroidales > Muribaculaceae > Sodaliphilus. The sequence continues at coordinate 22,927 of CAMKGM010000010.1, read as the reverse complement.
CTTTCTTGAAGTCAACAAACGACACGGGATACTGCACCGAGTAGTCCATCGACTTGCTGTGGAAGTAGTTCACTCCCTGCCGTAGCGGATTGTTCTGGTTCATGATATTCTCTTTTTCGGCCTCGGTATAGCCCGAATTTGACTGGGGCAGTCTACCGGTTCCGTCACCGCCCTGGCCGCCGTTGCATGCCGCGAGTATCATTGACCCGCACAGCGTAATCATCATCATTAACTTTTTCATCATCTCCTTATTTTTAGTTTATTAATATTCTCTCTAAACCTTTTTTGCCGACAACCATCTGATAACTGATAACTGACAACTGATAACTCGCATCCATCTCATCCTTGCCCTTGCGACTTGGGAGTCATGCCCGGCACCGGTGCCTTCACATGGAAGACGCGACGCCAAATGCCCGCCTGCGAAGCCACCACAACGGCTCCGTCAACAATGGCTATAGAGCACTGCAATCTGCAGTCGCACAGCGGAGCGTCGACAATGCCGCGCACACGCCCGTTCTGGTCGCAAATCTGGATGCCCGCACTCGTGAGCACCCACAAGTAGCCCGCCGCGTCGAACGCCGTAGCCACGCCGCGCTCCAGCGGCCGGTTGTCGTAGCTGTGCAGGTAGTAGAACCGTTGTGCGTTGCCGTAGGTGCCGTCGGGCAGTCGCGTACTCTGCCACAGCCAGTTGCCATGCATGGGCGAGTAATGCTCCACCCGCAGCGTGCTGTCGGGATAGTAGGTATGCCAGCCGCTCCAAGCATATTGGCTCCAGACATTTTTATCCAATTGTTCCCAGCGGCTGCCGGGCACCAGAATTTCGGCAAGCAGGCCGTTCTGCGTCGTGCCCGTCACGATGTCGTCAGGGTAACCCTGCCACATCCATTCCATCACCTCGGCAAATATCTCGCTGGCGCGCTTCACGCCGTGGTTACAGTCGCTCCAGTCATATTTCGTCTGGTAACCCGCAAAGTCGAGTGCCGTGGCCAGCATGCGGTTGCCCTCATACCAGTGGCCAAAAATCGGGTTCCACACATCCTCTGTACCGTCTTGCAGACAAATCTTGAGCGGCTGAGGCTCGCGCTTGCGCACCCACATCTGCAGGTCGTTGCCTCCACGCATGGTCACAAAGGTGCCCACACCGCTAAATACGCGTCTGAACAGGTCGGGCCTGAACCACGCCGCCGCAAAGGCCGCTATGCCACCGCTACTCAGCCCGAAAATCATGTGGTCGTTCCCGTCATGCGACAGGCGCACCCGCCGGCCGTCAGCAGTCACCGTGCCCTCCACAGCCGGCAGCAGCTCAGTTTCAATGAAGCGCGCAAACGTACCGTCGGTCATGTCAAACTCGTTGCTGCGGTTATAGCGAAGCACATTACCCTCAGCGTCCTTGACCACTCCCGGCTGCAGAAACACCCCAATGGTCACAGGCATCTTGCCCGCCGTCATCAGACTGTCCATCACCGCCACAGCATTGCACAGCTGCCCGTCGAGCCCCACATAGAGACACGCAGGCCGACTGCCGTCGTATCGGTCAGGCACCCACACCTCGTAGCTGTGCGTCGTACCGGGATACGTCGCCGACTCGCGCAGTTCGCCTTTCACAATCTCGCCGCCACACACCAGCGGCACCAGCGCCGCCACCACCAGCAACAGTCCCTGCCTCCGCGCCATCCTCAAACCTTGCATTCGCGCCAACCACAAACCTTGCATTTGTGACATTCTTAAACCATGTATTCGCTTCATCTTCATTTCATTTCCCACAAAGTTATATAAAAATCCCGATTTTTACCCCAGCCAAGATAAAGAAATCATTTTTTCTTTTCACGAAATTCATCTGTCCCCCCTGAATAATCCACCTCACACCCTCAAAATCTCCCTTTCCTGCTTTTTTAACATCAGGATTCTTGTCAGAACCTGCTTGATGTGGTTAGAGCGCATAGAACAACTAGAGCGGCTAGAACCTTTAACTGATAACTGAAAACTGAAAACTGAATACCGACAACTGCGTGACGCTGGGTTTTTGTCACTTTTTTTACTTTTTTCTCGCATTATTGCAACAGTTTTCAATATTTTTGCTATTTTTGTGATTGGGATTGCGATGCAATTACCAGGCATTAAGTAATAAACAAAGCGTTAAACTTAATTCATGCTACTGAAATCGCCATTTTTCAGCAGTAATCAGAAGTAAAAGTTGATACTCCCAACCATTAATGCGGGCTTTTACTTGTATTGGTTGTAAAATGTTTGGCGAAACCCAGTTAGCGTTACTGAAGTTTCAGTCCACGCTTTTTTGTATTAATCTGGCAGGTGAGGACTGGCTGTCAATTATTTACGATATTATCAGTGAAGAGAATTGTAGTATTTCTTTTGCTTGCAGTTGTGGTATGTGGCACCTTCGATGCCAGAGTAAAACGAACGAAAGCCAAGACAAAAACGTCAGCTGCCACCACCGTTATGACAAACAACACCCAAAGTTATGCGCCAAGCATCGACGCCACCATGGTCAAGGACTTGCTCACTTCTTACGTTGACCTGAAAACGGCCAATCGTGACGCTGCCCGTGCCCTTGAACGCCTCAAATCGGTCTATGACAAGCAATCCGGTGCGGCCGCCAAGAGCGAGTTTCGCGACGTAATTTACAAGAGTCTAATTAATTATCAAAAAGCCAATAAGAACCTCGAGAGTCTCGCTGTGATTGATGCTTACCAAGCCATTGCCGAATCAAACGACACACATCTACCGGCAATGTGCTTTGTCAAGGGCGACATCAGCGCACACGTGCTCGTTGACACCCTTATCCTTAAAGACTGTATTGCGGAACTCTCAGTTTGCGACAAAACCAGCAAAACAACCGAATACATTACCAAACTCAGAACCTACCTGCAAGAGATACGCGACTACATACCCATCTGCGACCGTTTAGGCACCGACTTTTGGGTGAGCGTAAACTCATTTACTAAAGAAGGCCTTCCATTTTATATAATACAAGGTGATTATTCTAGCCCTGAAAGTAATGCAAGGCTTTATTATGGGCAATCAAGTAGTTTAGGGGTAGCTCAAAACCTAACTGAACTGATGAATGACTGCGCTTATCTTGCCTGGAGCAATGAAAAACTCGACATTCCAAGCAATCTCAGCGTCACATTGAGAAACAGCGTGGCGGCTGAAGTCGGCAATCTGACCAGCTCTGCGCTTTCCGACGCATTGGGCTCGTCATTTCTCGGGGCAATTGGTGGTGACCTTATGGGGGGTATTATCGGTAGTCTGTTTAAACAAGACCCAAAGAAAGTAATCCACATTCTCGAGGCTAACGTTCACATGGTCAACGAGTTTGAGATGGAGGCCAATATAAAAACACAATCAATAACCGTCACCCAAGATAAACAAGATAAAGAAGAATCTAACCGTAAATATCTTTTTTTAAGAATAACACCCGATGTTGAGAATAGACTTATTGGGGAAGGAAATAAACATTTTGGGTTGGATGTATCAAAAATAATAAAAGATATGTTTGCTGATAACAAAGAGCAAGCAAAGATTTGGAAACAAAGATTATCTTCAAAAGATGCAAAAACACAATGGAATTACTACCAGTTGGCTCTGTTATACAATTACTATAAAAAAGAGTTAAGTGAAACTCAAAGACCAATAAATCGCCTTTACAATAATATAGAAGTCAATTGTTTAGGTGTTTATTGTCAAGAATTAGATGATAATCCTAAAATTCGCAAAAAATATCCAAACACAAAGGGTGTTTATGTAGATGGTTATGATTGGGGTACATCTGCTATTTATGGCATTAAGAAAGGTGACATCATAACCAGCATTGATGGATTTGAGTTTGGGAATGTGATTGAGGCTAGAGACTACATTCAATCATTAGAACGTTTTAGCCCGGTGAAAGTAAAAGTGTTACGCAATAAAAAAGAGGTTGAAATTGACGTGGAGCATATAGGTCTCTTTTTTGGTCCTGAAGAAAACATGAACAAAAAATCATTTTGAATTATGAAAAAGATACTATTAATATTGATGGCTCTGCTCTTGGCACAAAGCAGCTTTGCTGATTGGAATCCTAATCGTACTTATAATGTATTGTTGAAAAAAGTGGAGGAAGAAGAACGCAGAATGAGACGCGAGCAACAAAAACAGCGTGACGAGCAGCGACGCCTTGATCAGGCGGTAGCCAATGCACAGCAAGAGAATTATGTGAATCAGCAAATAGCACAACAATTGTGGAACGAACACAAACCTGAGGACTATATTAATCCTAACCCAACTCAGAACCCTGGCTATCGCGCTTTCACGAATCAAAACGACAAAATCCAACAAGAAAACCGCATTGCAGTACTTGAAGAAAGAGCAAACGATAATCCTGCTAATTTGAAAGACCCAACTAGTGAGGAATCGCAAGCATGGGTAAGCCAAAGGTGGGGCTTGATCGAACAAAACGATAAAGGAATTTCATGGAAAGAACATGCCGATAAGACTTGGAAAGAATTTGTCCCAAAAGCCAATGCGGCTCTTTGCAGGAATGTGCCCAACCATCCCAAGTGCTTAGGTGGCGCGAGAAAGATTCCAACAACGCATACATCCAGCCCACAATCGCAAGGTCCACAGGTGCGCTATGAAAGCACAAGACAACAACATGACCAAGCTGGACAAAAATCCTCACGTAGTAACAAAAAGAAAGATTACGCCCCTCAACCTCAGGTGCCACGCTATGCGCAACATATTCCACCACGGCCGACGTTGGCTCCCATGGGACAAGTGGATGCGATGTTCGGGAAGCCACAAACAAAATCTACCACAAAAACAAGGAGTAGTGGAGGCACAAAATTCCGCAGCCCCGAACATACCCGAAAGGCCAACAATGGGAAAGCCAATAGCGGAACGGCCAACAGTGGAAGCCGAAATGGGAACGCCGGAAGAACCACAACCGCTAATCCTAACAATGGAAGGGGTCAAAACCGAAATTCTCGCGGCAATGTGCAAACAACAAGTAACAACCAAGGTAATAAGCAGACACAAGGTAATAGACAGACCAGTAGCATCAATAGAGGTACACCACAAAACCAACAACAAACCACAAAACCGCAGACATATACTTCAGGAGCAAGTGCAAACGGGAGCAAAACGAATAAACCTGCTCCGAAGTTGACAGTTTCTTTTGGTTCATCTCAGAAAAACAAAGATGCAGTAAACACTAAATCTGCAATGGCGGCACAAAGAAAATTAAGCACGATGTCATTGCTCGAAAACAATGGTAAGCATCTACAGGTTAAGAGTATTTCTGCCATAAAAAAAGAGATTTATAAATAAGCTGAAAATGAAAAATAAATATATATTATTGTTATCATTATTGCTGTTATCGCTACCTGTGATGGCGCAGGACGAGATTGCTGACACGGTGACAAACAGTGTGAAAATGGAGCGATTGTGCAACACGAGCGAGTTGTCAACTCAAGATGGACGGTTGCTCACGCTTCAAGGTTTGGGGCTATTCTACTTCGACCAAGGTACGTTGGTGTCACTCGATTCTACCAGTTGTCCCGACATAAAGATGTGCCGCCTAAAAGCTAACATTCAGTATGACGATCTTGTTATGTGCGATGGTTATTTCATTGTTAAGAGTGGACCATTTATCATTATGCTCGATGGAGAGAACACACGCATCTTGAGCAAGTTCGACACCCCCCTGTTTTTCCTCTATCCGGGCGGTGATGACTATATCAATGTAGTTATCCCAGAAGAGAGTGGCGAGTGGGCTTGGTATACATTTAAGATTTACTCACAAAAACTCGAATGTGTAACGCGAATGACTACGCCTATTACAAAGGTTATCGACAACCTCTCTCACGCCTATGTGGTGAGTGAAGAAACAATCTATTTAATTAGCGAACTTGGGATGGAACCGCTTATAACATGCAATCGCGATATTATCGACGCCGCTAGCACTAACCTGGGCCTCTTTGTGATGTGTGAAGATGCCCTATTCCTCGCCAACGGCGAGGAGGGTGATATCGAAGCTATAATCGAGGAAGAGCTCTACGGCCTCTACAACGATGGCGACGTCATTTATATCGTGATGCAAAACGGTGATATCTTTCGCCTAGGTATTTAACTTTAGTTCACGGCAACAACTAAGGACTGTTAATATCGCACTAAGATTATTCAGGCATAATCTTTCATGCTAAGTATCATCACTGCGGCACCAAGAAGGATGCCGCATCTTTTTTTGACAAATTTATAGTTCTGCTTTAAATCGGTCGAAAAATTGTTCTCTATTGCTTGTTTGATGGCGCATGCATCCAATACATCCACGGTTGTGTGCCACCCGTTGTTCTTGCAGTACAAGGCTGTGCCTTGTATCACCATCCACCTTAATGTCCCCGTCACGTCTACTGCTCTAATATTCTACTAAACTGTGTTATTACCATCGCGCCACCCCCGGCTTTCCACTATCTTCGCCCTCGCATACGAACATTAATTATCCATTATCATGAAAACACAACCCAAAACTTGCTATGCAGCCATCGCAAGGCTCATCGACGGAAACCGAAACCGCTTTGCCACCGCCGAAGACCTCGAGTGGGAAGAAGCCATCGATCGCGGTACAATACCACACGTTCGCGGTACGGAAAATCACGATTGCGGTACAAAAAACCACGATTGCGGTACAATCAATCATAGCCACTCTAAATTCCAAAATCACATCACACACCTGTAAATCAATTAGTTAAGAAAAGCGCTTTTCCCAAAATTCCCGCTTTTCCCGCGCTTCCCACGCTTCCCTTGTGTCCCCTTTTATCGTAACGCAGTTGGGGGTCTAACCCATTTATAAGCGCTCATCGTAGCACAATTGCAAAAATTATCCCCTCTGTGTTTCGATTATCGGCAAAAATTTGTATTTTTGTAAAAAACTAACAGAAATAAAGCAACAATGACATTCAACGAATATCAGCAGGCGGCTCGTGGCACCGCCATCTATCCCCACGACATGAAGGTGGTGTACCCCACCATAGGCCTCGCCGGTGAGACCGGCGAAGTGGCCGAGAAAGTGAAAAAGACCATTCGCGACAAACAAGGAGTCTTCGACCCCGACACCACCCGCGAACTCGCCAAGGAACTGGGCGATGTGCTTTGGTATATCGCAGCCATCGCCGGCGACCTGGGCCTTGACCTTGACGACGTAGCGCAGATGAATATAGATAAAATCCACTCCCGTCAGGACCGCAACCTGCTCCACGGCCAGGGCGACAACCGCTAAATCAACCTACTAACTATGAACGATATCTTCGCACCCGACAGCTGGCTCAATCTCACGCTGGAACACATCAATAACTTCCTGTGGACCTACATACTCATTGGTGCACTCATCATCCTCGGTTTTTACTTCACTTGGCGAACACGGTTTGTCCAGTTCCGTATGATCGGTGAGATGGTGCGACTGCTGGGCGACTCCACTTCCACCGCAGGCAAGCAGCCAACCGGCCACAAGCACATCTCCTCATTTCAGGCATTTGCTGTGTCGGTCGCCACCCGTGTGGGCACCGGCAACCTCGCCGGCGTGGCCACTGCCATCGCCGTGGGCGGACCCGGAGCCATCTTCTGGATGTGGGTCATCGCCCTCATTGGCGCCGCAACGGCTTTTGTAGAGTCAACACTCGCGCAACTCTATAAGCGTCAAGGCGAAAAATCGTTCATTGGCGGACCGGCCTACTACATCTTGCATGGCATGCACAGCAAACCCATGGCAGCACTGTTTGCCGTCTTGATGACACTCACCTTCGGACTCTCCTACAACTCCATCCAGTCCAACACCATTTGCGGCGCCATGAACCAAGCATTCGGGTTCGAACCCACGATTGTGGGCATCGTCCTTGCCGGTGTGGCACTGATCATCGTGTTTGGCGGCATACACCGCATCGCCTACTTCAGCAGTGTGGTTGTTCCTTTCATGGCCATCAGTTACTTCCTGCTCGCCGTAGTCATCGTCGGAATGAACATCGACAAGGTGCCCCATGTGTTTAACGTCATCTTTGAGAGCGCATTTGGCCTGGGGCAGTTTGCCGGCGGTGCCATAGGCGTCACCATGATGCACGGCATCAGGCGAGGACTCTTCAGCAACGAGGCCGGCGAGGGTTCGGCGCCTAATGTTGCAGCCACGGCCCATGTGTCTCACCCCGTCAAGCAAGGACTCATCCAGTCGCTGGGCGTCTTCACCGACACCTTGCTCGTGTGCAGTTGCACCGCTTTCATTATCCTAATCAGCGGACTCTACACCGACCCCAATCTCAATGGCATCAACCTCACCCAGAAAGCTATGAATAGCGAGATTGGCAATGCCGGCACCATCGTGGTCGCCATCGCCATCTTCTTCTTTGCATTCAGCAGTATCATAGGCAACTACTACTATGGTGAGTCAAATGTGCGCTTCCTCACACGCAAGCGCTGGGTGCTGCAGGTGTTCCGCTTCTTATCGGGCGGCGTGATGGTAATTTTCGGCGCATTAGCGAGCCTGGACCTTGCGTGGAGCTTGGCCGATGTGTGCATGGCACTGCTCACCGCTTGCAACCTGGTGGCTATCGCAGTGCTCGGCAAGTATGCTTTCAGACTGCTCAACGACTACCGCACCCAGAAACGACAAGGAATCAAAGACCCAACCTTCACCCGCGACAAACTGCCCGAAATCGCCCACGACCTCGAATGCTGGGAATAACTGGCCACTCCACTGCAATCTGGCAACCACCCCCACACTCCTACCTCTCTTCCACCTAAATTTTCGGAGGTCACATGTATGGGAGTTGGAGTATTTTTTGTATTTTTACGCAAAAATATGACTCTCAACATGAAAAAGACCATTTTAGCATTAGCACTGGCTTGCATAGCCACCCTCGTGCAGGCACAGGACATGAAAGACTTCGTGAACCGACAACTCAGTTCCTATCCGCAGTCGCGGCTCATCGACATCTACAAGTCATGTTTTCAGGACTTTATGGGTCCAGAGCACCTCATCAGCGACCGTGCTGCCGTCGAGGCCTACCTCGACAAGGAACTCGCCACGCCCATCGAGGGAGCAGCGGTACTGCCCTACTACGAGCCGTGCGGAACGCAAGGCCGCCATGTGCGCGTGAACCTGAGCGCCGTGCAGCAAGGCATCATCACCAAGCAGGCACTACTTGATGCCTTTGTGCGTAGCGCCAACGGCAAGCACCCCACCGTGAAATCGTGGGCAAAACAGTGGCGCAAGATGGCACGCACCATCGATGCCATGCATCTGAACCTTCCACGCTACGACCAAGACCGCAGCTTCATTGACAGCGTGCTCAATGCCGGCCTGTATGCCATCAGCCACTCGCCCGAGTTCCGCAACGCCTACCAACCCCACTACCGCATCGTGGAGCGCGGCATCTTCGAACGCGAGATAAAGGCCCAACTCGATCAAGCCACTGAACAACAACTCATAAAACTGAAAACTATGGAACAAAACATGCAACAGGTGCAGGCCTACCTCAAGGAGTGTGGAGCCTTCTACATCGCCACTGTCGACGGCGACCAACCACGGGTGCGCCCCTTCGGCGTTTCCGAGATCATCAACGGCCGACTCTACATCATGACCGGCAAAGTGAAGGACGTCTACAAGCAGATGGCCGCCAACGGCAAGTTTGAAATCTGCGCCCTCAAACCCTCGGGCAGCGAATGGATGCGACTGAGCGGTACACTCGTGACCGATGACACCCTCGCTACCAAGGAGGAGTTCCTCAACCGCAACCCTAGCCTCAAGTCGATGTACAGCGCCGACGACGGCAACATGGCCATACTCTACATCACCAATGCCACCGCCCGCTTCTGCTCCTTCGCCGCTCCCGAACGCCGCGTCACCTTCTAAAACTCGAGCGTTGCTCACGGTTGAGGGTTGAGGGAAGCGATTTTTCGAAAAAATAGCCAAAAAGTTGCAATATTTGACAACTTTTCATAACTTTGCATCTATGAAGCGTAAAAATTAGACGTACGGCGGCTATTTTGAGGCCTTCATGCAGACTCTTAAAGAGAAGGAGCAAGAAAAGATTCAATACGGTCTCCTGTTGCTGAAGACTCAAAACCGACTGCCCAAGAAGTTCGTCAAGCTCATACGCGACGGAGTTTATGAGCTACGGACCATCTATGCAGGAAACATCTTTAGAGTGTTCTTTATCTTCGATGAAGGAGAGATTGTGGTGCTATTCAATGGTTTTCAAAAAAAAACCCAGAAGACACCACAAAATGAAATAGAAAAAGCATTAAAAATCAAGGAGGCATACTATGCAGACAAACAATCACAAAATAGTTGACTATGATGCCGTTCTGGATGCCAAATTTGGCAAGGAGGGCACATTAGAGCGGGCAAAAGCCGAAGAAGCCGCATACTCGTTCTATTCGGGTCAAATTCTTCAGGATGCACGCAAAGAAGCCAAAGTGACTCAAGCAGAACTGGCCGCTCGGACACAAACCACCAAGTCGTACATTTCAAAAATTGAGAATGGAGTCATAACGCCCAGTGTGGGCACATTCTACCGCATTGTTGCGGCCCTCGGCATGAGAGTAGAAGTTGTAAGACCCATCTATTGAACAAGCTATGATTGACGAGATTATTGAATACAACAAGCAATTCGTGGCACAGAAGGGCTACGAACAGTACATCACCGACAAGTACCCCAACAAGAAACTGGCGGTGCTCACCTGCATGGACACCCGCCTGACCGAGCTGCTACCCGCCGCACTGGGGCTGAAGAACGGCGACGCCAAAATCATCAAGAACGCCGGCGGACTCGTGATCTCGCCCTTCGACTCGGCGATGCGCAGCCTGGTGGTGGCCGTCTACGAGCTGGGCGTGGAAGAGATTATGGTGGTGGCGCACTCGAACTGCGGTGCCTGCCACATGAGCTTCGACCACTTTCACCACGAGATGAATGGCCGCGGAGTGACCGATGCGACGCTCGACACCGTGCGCAACTGCGGCATCGACCTGAACCACTGGCTCGAGGGCTTCCACGACCCCGTGGACTCGGTGCGCAACACCGTGGAGACCATCAAGACCCATCCGCTCATGCCTGCCGACATGACGGTGCGCGGCTTCATCATCGACTCCACCACCGGCGCCCTCCAAGAAGTCATCACAGACCTTTAACCTTGTCGGGGTGCTGGGCGATGAAGGCTTTCCAGGATTGGGGCCCACGGGCGAATTCCGGTTTCTGACGCTCGTAGAAGTGGCACAGGGCAGCGGCGAGCGCGTCGGTGGCATCCAGAAAGTCAGGCATCTCGCTCTGATCAATCTTGAGAATGCGCTGTAGCATACCGGCCACTTGCTCCTTGCTGGCGGCTCCGTTGCCGGTGATGGCCTGCTTGATTTTGCGCGGCTCATACTCGGCGATAGGAACCTCGTAGTTGAGCGCCGCGGCCATGGCCACACCCTGCGCGCGGCCCAGTTTGAGCATGGACTGCACATTCTTACCGTAGAACGGCGCCTCAATGGCCATCTCGTCGGGCAGATATTGGTTGATGAGCCCAGTGACGCGTTCAAAGATGCGATGCAGACGCATGTAGTGATCATCCATACGACTCAACTTGAGCACACCCATGGCAATGAGCGAGGGCGTCTTGCCGTTAACGCCCAAAATGCCGTAACCCATCACATTGGTACCGGGATCAATGCCGATGAAAACATGCTCGTAGTTTCTGATATCTGTATCGGGGGTCATGGCAACAAGGTTATGGTTGGGTTGTATTGCAAGTGATGTCAACTTTGACTTGCTTGCCATTGTCTATGACGGGAATTGCCAGGTGCGTCACGTCATCTTCCACCGCAGGAATCACCAGATACCAAGCGTCATTGTGTTGCAGCGAGAAGAAGCTCAGGTAATTATGTTCCTTCAAGGCACCAATCAAGTGATAATTCTTCGCGGTACCGTGTGTGAGTCGGTTGTCGCCTTTCCTAAGGTCAAAGTCCATAAAGAGTCCATTGGGGTCTATGTGCTGCTGCTCAATGGGAATGATGGAGAACGTAGTGGGGAGCACATAGATAGTGTCGATGATGTCGGGTTGTGACGATTGCACCGGTACAGGGGTTGCATCTTGAAGGAAGTCGGCTTTTTGATATTGCGAATATGACTCGTCTCGTAAAAACGCTATTTGCTTCTTACCATAATATTGCTTATACACATTGTAATAGGAGTTAAAACTCTGACTGTCATAGTGCGCCACAGCCACCCATCGGTTGGGAGCAAACTTGTAGTCGTGCAGCACGCAATTGTCACCGGCCTTCCGAATGTCTTGTTCCACTTGATTGTGGAAATCGAGGTAAGAACGAATGGCCTTGTGAGCTTTGAATGCAAGAGCAATGCAGGCAAAGACAAGCAAAGATGTGCAAATGACGCGTATTTTATTGCGCTGCGCAACAAGATTATTAATGAACCGCGCCACGATAATGAAGCCCAGAATTGCGACATAGAAGTAGACGCGATCTTTCTTGGTGTCATTAATTACAAAGAGCATGAGTGTACTGATAATGAGGGCAAGCGACTCAATGCTTATTAACTGTTTGAGGTATTTCTTCTTGACACATGGAGCAATCACAAGCACGGCAAGACCCAGGGCGGGCATAACAAACCGAGCATAGCGACGCGCCAGGCCTATCACCATTTCAACAACCGATTTCTGACTCCCCAACTCCACATCGGCACGTGCCCAAATTGCGGGTGAAGCCAGTATCAGAGCAACGCCTATGGAGTAAGCGATAAAAGTGAGAATGTGTCGCTTGTTGACCTTGCGACGGTTCAGCACCAAATAACAACACATAGCGGCTGCGGTGGGCAAGGTCACAATTTCGCCCATCCAACCGGCAACGAGTGCCGCCGGCAACAGCAACACGGCCTCACGGGTGCGCAATGCCGAGTCGCCTCGACTCGCCACATAGTTCAGCAACAGCAGTGTGAAGGTGGCATTCCACATATAGTTAGTGGCACCGCATATCCATAACATGGTTTCACCGGGGAATGGAATCAACAGCAGTATAAAAAACAGCGTGAGTGCCAGAGCAAACAGCGAGCGCTGACCGGCTATACGCTTGACGAGCGCGTGCAGCAAGAGCACAAAGATGAGCGTATTGAGCACATTGAAGATGCTTTTGCCGGCAATGCAGCACACGAACCGCGACAACACATCGGCCATGCGGCCATTCGTGTCTTGATACTGCTGCCACAGAGCAGCGAAAAAGTCGCTGAGCGACTGCACAGGCCGCAACTCACCACCCACGGTATTATACATAAAGCCCAAGTCGTCACCCTTGAGCGTCGTGTGCAAGTTAAAGATGAAAAATACAATAGCCGCCAGTGCAAGAAGCATAATGTAGCAGGCCGTCACATGATTGTTTTTTAAAGTCATTTTGTTCATGTCAACGCATTAATGTGTAATTAACAACCCTCTTTCTCGCTGATGAGATACACGGGACGATGCTTGGTCTCCTGATAGATGCGTGCCAAATACTCACCTATGATGCCTATCGCGAGCAACTGAACACCGCCCAGAAACAGGATGAGTATCACCAACGTCGGGAATCCCTGCACAGGATCGCCCATAATGCATGTCTTGATGAGCACGTAGAGCATATAGATAAAGGCGCAAATCGAGACTATGAACCCCAATATCGTGGAAATGCGTAGCGGCGCCACTGTATAGGAGGTGATGCCGTTCACGGCAAGACCCATCAGGCGGCTGAAATTGAACGACGATTTGCCGGCATAGCGTTCGCCCTGGTCAAAGGTGATTTCCTTCTTCTTGAATCCCATCCAGCAGTAGAGCCCCTTGGTGTAGCGCTCGCTCTCGCGCATGGTCTTCAGTGCGTCAACGCACTTGCGGTCCAGTAGCCTAAAGTCGCCCACATTGGGTAGCACATCTATTTTTGCCGACTTCTGTAGCAGTTTGTAGTAGGCAAGGGTGAGTTTACGACGCAACCAGGACTCCTTGCCACGGTCATTGCGCTTGGCATACACATCTTCATAGCCATCTTGCCAGTATTGCAGCATCTGTGGGATTACATGAGGAGGATGCTGCAGGTCGGCATCCATAATCACAAGGCAGTCGCCCGTCGCATGGTCAAAGCCGGCAAGCATAGCACGTTCCTTCCCAAAGTTGCGAGATAGGCCTATGTAGGCCACCCTATCATCTGTTTGCCGCAAGGTTTTGCACACCTGCAGTGTACTGTCCTTGCTCCCGTCGTCGACCAAAAGCACTTGCCACTCAAAGTCCTGATGACCATCCATGAGTTGCTTGAGTTGCTCATAAAGCACCGGCAACGATTTTTCTTCGTTGTAGCAAGGAACAAGTATGCTGACCTTCTTTTTCATCGTGAAAAAATTTATATATAGACTGCAAAAATACGTTTTTTCATTCAGTTTTGCAATAAAAAAAATCAGCACAGCGCGAAGCTGCTGCAGCCCGGGCAGTGCACAACTACTTTGGTAAGGGCAACATCAGCTTGACGTGACATACAGCATATTAAGGTTTGAGTACTTTTTTACTGAATAATAGCCTGCGCCCCCACTTCTTGTCCCCAATGCCTGCGTCGGTGTAATCATATTGATGATAACCACATTGCACAGCCAGGTTGACATAAGCAGTGTCTGCATCGTCCACCAAGATGACATCGGCCTTACGTTGCTTCACTGCATTGATTTGGTCATCAAGCATTTCCTGCGTGTAACCTACTTGCAGACTCCAATACTTGCATGCCGGTAATCCGTGAGAAGGCACACCCTGACTGTGGTCGTGCGAGAAAAGATAGAGCATGCGCGGTGAGTCATACTGCGACATAAGGTTGGCATAGTAATTCCATGCATCCTGCTTCACATCCTGCTTGTAGAAGAGGGAGTGGCGCGGCGTTTGCCAAAACAGGAAAGCAATGGTTGCCAATGCGAACGCTCCCAATACCAAAGGTTTGCTGAACAACTTTGAAAGCTGTTGAGACAGCAAGGGAGCCGAGCAAACGGTGAACAGAGCAAGTGGATTATAATAGATTCTACCAATGCCATTGAGCAATATTACAACAATGAACCAGAGGCTCGCACACAGGAGGTAAAGAGAACCGTTACGACTCTTTTTCCCATAGAGCAGAACTCCCGCAATAATGACAAGCACGAAGGTCAACACGCTTGGCGATAGTAGAACGCCAAGGAGATTGGACATCGTGAGTTGGGTTGTCGACAAGTTATTGAAAGTCTTGAACGTAGCGAAAAAATACTCGTTGACACAATCATCAAGACATCCCTGACAAGTAAGCACTATAGCCATAGGTAACAATGTGAGGACCGAAGCTAAAGCGCACCAGCCTATAGCCTTGGAAATACCAAAGTTAACTTTGCGAGGCAACCAAAAGAGAAAGTATGGAATGAACGCAACCATCATGAGCGTGCAACTATACTTGATCATCAACGTGCCGGCCAAACTGACACCAAGGATAATGGAATCGGTCCTTACGCTTGCGGTGGTAAGTTCCTTGTCTCCGGTGTGATTATGCAAAAAACGATAGAAAACCGGCAGCATGAAAGCATAACAGTAATCTTCTGCCCTGACTTCGATATGAGTAAAGGAACCAAAGAAGAAGATGGCGCATATCACGACAGCTCCAAGTGCCACCCAGCGGTTGTCAACAAAGAGCTTGGCACAGCGGTAGCACATATACAGGATGATTGTGTAGAGCACACACTCCACCCAGTAGAGTCCATGATAGGTGCGAGGGCTGATGAGGTAGCCTATGCCATTGAAGAACCACAACAGAGGACCTTTGCTATCAGAGAAATCCACGTATGGTGTCATCCCGTTAAACCAAGCCTTACCACAAGTATAGAACCAGGTAACATCATAATGTATCCAAGGTTTAAAAAGATAAGAGTTAAATGAAGTTACAAGGAGCACCGCGACCGTAAAGATCGCAATGAACATGAACACAACACGATCTTCGCCACGAGTCTTGTGATAGGATTGTCTGATTTCGCTCAGGGTTTTCATCTTGCTTGAAATGTGGTTAAACATCTGCAAAAATACACATTTTTCCTTTGCTTGAGAAAAAAAAGTAATTCACAGTACTAAAAACAGGAAAAAAGGTAAAATTTAAAAGAAAAAAGTATAATGGAAATGTGCTATAAATGAATTAATTTTGCAACAGAAAATCAATTTACTAACCTGTGGTAAATAAGCCGATTCAATCGTCTTGCCATACCACCACAAAAAACTGCAACAATGAAAAAACTTTTTATAGCTCTGGCCGTAGCTTTGACGGCAATGGGCGCAATGGCTCAATCGAAGGTATATTTTACCCGCACAATCAGCCCCGAATCGCTCGTGAAAATCTATGAAGCACTGGGCGTGAAAGCACATGGCCGTGTGGCTGTGAAAATCAGTACCGGCGAAGCCGGCAACAACCACTACCTGAAGCCCGAACTCATCGCCAATCTGGTTGACAAGGTGAACGGCACCATCGTGGAGTGCAACACTGCCTACGGCGGTAGCCGGCAGGACGTGAAGAAACACTGGCAAACGATTCACGAGCATGGTTTTGACAGCCGCTTTGCCGTTGACATCATGGACGAGTTCGGCGAGATGCGCATCCCCGTCAAGGACCGCAAACACTTGAACTACGACATTGTGGGCGACCACCTAGGCAACTACAATTTCATGATTAACCTGGCACACTTCAAGGGCCATGCTATGGGCGGCTTTGGCGGTGTACTCAAGAATGCCTCCATCGGGGTAGCATCAACGGCCGGCAAGGCCTACATCCACTCCGCCGGCAAGACCGACGATGCAAGCAAGGCATGGAGCCCCGAGTATCTGGCTGCCGGCCCCACTCAGGACGATTTTCTGGAGAGCATGGCTGCCGCAGCCCAAGCGGTGCACAACTACTTTGGTGAGGGCAACATCATCTACATTGACGTGATGAACAACATGAGCGTGGACTGCGACTGCGACGGTAGCCCCGACGCGCCCATGCTCAAGGACATGGGCATCCTGGCCTCAACCGACCCCGTGGCGCTCGACAAAGCCTGTCTGGACCTGGTATTCAACCACAAAGCCACTACCGGCGACGACGAGAAACCGCTCATCGCTCGCATCAACCGCCAGCACGGCACCTACATCGTGGACTACGCCGAGCAGATTGGGCTAGGCTCGCGCAACTACATTCTTGTAAACCTTGACCGGTAATTTTAACTTTTGATTGTTAATTTGGTTAAATAATAAATTTGGTAGGTATATAAGGGAATTAATATCTAACTTTGCAATAGAAAATAATTAAGACTAAAACACAATTTCTATGGCAAAGAAAATCAAGTTTTGCGTGTTCGCGGCAATGCTTTGCATGGCATTGGGCATGAATGCGCAAGTAACCACGTCGGCCATGGCGGGTGTGGTTGTGGACGAAAACAACGAGACCATGGTGGGAGCCACCGTGAGTGCGGTGCACACTCCGTCGGGCACCAAGTACAACGCCGTGTCGAACATCGACGGGCGTTTCACCATTCAGGGTATGCGCACCGGCGGCCCTTACAGAGTTGAAGTGTCCTATGTAGGCTATCAACCAAGCGTCTACAACGACGTTTTCCTGCAGTTGGGTAACACCTATCAGCTCAACGTTGCCATGGTAACAGATGCCCGCGCACTTAGCGAGGTGGTCGTTACCGCCAAGGGTCGTGAACAACAGGCCGGCGCTTCTCACAACTTCTCTGAAGCCAAGATTGCCGAGGTTGCCACAATTGAGCGTAATGTCTACGATGTGGTCAAGAACATGCCCATGGCCAACCGCTCCAAGATAGGCGGCATCTCGTTTGCCGGTAGCAACAACCGCTACAACAGTTTCCAAATCGACGGTTCAGTACACAACGACGTCTTCGGTCTGGCTTCAAGCGGCACCAATGGCGGTCAGGCAAGCGCCAACCCCATCTCTATGGACGCCATCCAGGAAATCCAGGTGGTCATTGCACCCTTTGACGTGCGCCAGAGCGGTTTCACCGGCGGTGGCATCAACATCATCACCAAGCAGGGTACCAACGATTTCCACGCTTCCTATTTTACCTACTTCAACAACCAGAGCTTCTACGGCCGATATAACGCCGCCAACGACTACGCCAAGGAGAAACTCACCAAGCAGCACTTCCTCACCATTGGCGGTAACGTGAGCGGACCCATCGTCAAGGATAAACTCTTCTTCTTCGTCAATGTCGAGAACCACAACGAGAGCTATCCCGGCAGTTTCTATCCCGGTAGCAAGACCGACTACTTGAATCCGCTTGTGGCCGAAGCCATTGTGCAACGCTACTACCAGCTCACGGGCATTCAAGAGACCTACAACCAGCGCGACGTCAAGCGCAACGCTTTTGAGTTCCTCGCACGACTCGACTGGAACATCAACGACAGCCACAAACTCGCCCTGCGTTACCAGCACGGCAATGCCTACGACGACAAGTGGAGCGCCGGCAACACCAGTTATTACTTCAACAACTCAAGCTACCGCTTCAACAACGTGACCAACAGTTTCGTCGCTGAGTTGAACTCAAACTTTGGCGGTAGTTTCTATAACGAATTGCGAGCCAACTACACGCGTGTGCGCGACAACCGCGACGTGCCCTATCAGGGTCCCCTCTTCTGGATGAAGAACCTGCCCTCTGCCACCGGCACACGCAGCAACATCACCGTGAACCTGGGCACCGAGTACAGTTCGGGTGCCAACTCTCTCGATCAGGACATCTACATGCTTGAGGACAACTTATCGTGGTACAAGGGTAACCACACCTTCACATTCGGTACGCACAACGAGTTCTTCCGCATGAAGAACCTCTTCATCCAGGCTGTGAACGGCGAGTGGGTATTCAACTCGCTGGGTGAGTTCGGTATCTCGCTCGACGATGCCGGCAATCCCTTGACCGACGCTTCGGGCAACTTCATCTACGGTCCTTTCAGCCCCACCCAGTTCGTGTTCAAGTGCACCGACCCCACCGTCACCGGCGGCAACCTGCGCTGGACCCCCATTATCAAGGCCGGCCAGTTCGGTGCCTATGTTCAGGACAAGTGGGACGTGACTCGCAACTTGCAGCTGACCTACGGCATTCGCTTCGACATTCCCGTGCTGTTCAACGACCCCACGGTTAACGAGGAGTTCAACGTCTACGCCGAGGCTCGCCGCCTGGGCGTGAAGGTAGGCGAAATGCCCAGCACCAAGCTCATGCTCTCGCCGCGATTCGGCTTCCGCTGGTATGCCGACGATGCCCACAAGACGCTCATTCGCGGTGGCGCCGGCCTGTTCACCGGCCGCGTCCCCTTCGTGTGGCTGAGCAACGCCTTCAGCAACACCGGCATTGAAGTCACCGGTACCACCATCAATAACCCGTCGCTCATCCCCGAGGTTACTAACAACCCGCAGGTTTTGGCCGACGCACTGGGCAAGGGCACCGCTCCCACACCCGACATCGTGACCGTGAGCCGCCGCTTCCGCTACCCGCAGGTGTTCCGCGCCAACTTGGCTTGGGAACAGATTCTGCCCTACGACTGGAAACTGACCCTCGAAGGCCTCTACACCAAGACCTTCAACCAGGCCTACTTCAAGAACCTGGCACTCACGCAAAACGGTAGCATCTATGCCGTCAAGGGCGTTCAAGCCAGCGCCGCACCATTCTACGCTGTCGACAACAAGTACTACTCCATCGTCAACCTGGAGAATACTGACAAGGGTTACTCCTACAACCTCACCGCTACCATCGAGAAGAAGTTCCACTTTGGTCTCGACGTGCTGGCTTCGTACACCTACGGCCGCTCCAAGTCAATCTACGACGGCACTTCGTCAGTGGCTTACAGCAACTGGAAATACAACTACGCCATCGACACCAACAATCCGCGACTCACCTACTCCTCGTTCGACCAGCCTCATCGCGTACTCGTTTCAGTAGGCTACACCTCGCCCAAATATCTCAACGGACTGCTGCAAACCAATGTCGCAGTCACCTACAACGGCACCAGCGGACAACGCTACAGCCTCACCATGAGCGAGAATGCCGACTACAACGGCGACGGCTATCGCGGCAACTCAATGCTTTACCTGCCCACCACCGACGAACTCGCCAACATGGTCTTCACCTCTTATAATACGAAGGTCAACGGCGAAACCGTTGAAGTGACCCCCGACGACCAGCGCGCCATGTTCGAGGAATTCCTCTCCACCGATGGCTACGCTAAGAATCACCGCGGACAGTATGCCGACCGCAACGGCAATGTCGCTCCATTCGAGCACCAAATCGACCTACACTTCGCCGAGTCTATCTTCGCCTTGAGAGAGCGAGGCAGCAAAATCATGCTCACCCTCGACATCCTCAACTTCGCCAATATGCTCAACAAGAAGTGGGGTGCAAACTACAGTGGCGTCTACAACGTGTCACCGCTCAAGTACACCGGTGCCTCACGCGATGCCAACGGCGTCTACACCGCCAAGTATCAGTGGAACGACTATACCGAGCCCAGCAAGGCCAACATCTCCAGCCGCTGGCACATGCAAGTGGGTGTCAAACTCATCTTCTAACTTCGCACAACACTCTCAGCGCTTGCCACGAGCATCACACAACACTCTTAGCGCTTACCACGGGCATCAGCTGAGTTGAACAAAGACTTCCTTACACATTAAATTAATATAGGGGCGACATCACCGGTCGCCCCTTTTTTCACCCCCTAATTGCTCTCAATAGAAAAAAAAACCTTGCCAAAATCGATAAAAAATAACACAGTTTTGGCACAGAATAAATTCGATACCTTGCCAAAATCAAAAAAATATCTAATTTTGGCACAATATAAAATCATTATCATTATGAGCAACATTATAGGTAGAGAACGTGAACAAGAGATTTTAAAGAGCAGCATGCACTCCAAGAAGTCGGAATTTATTGTGTTGTACGGACGGCATCGTGTCGGAAAGACCTTTTTAATCAAAGAATTTTACAATGGTATTTTTGACTTCTCTTTTGTCGGAACACGTTCTCTCAATCGCCAACAACCTTTGGCATATTGAATAACAAGCATTCGAGCGTTGTCAATAGTCAAGTACTACTTGATGACCTTTTCTAATCAATTCGTATTCGGCAATAATCTTCAAAGTGACACCCATTCTGTTCAATTTGTTCCGATTTGCAAGATTTCTGCCGTAGGCATTCCCATATTAAACAACGTGTGTTATTGCCCTCGTGCAGCACCCATCTTTCCATTATCTTTGCCACATCCCCCAGCGCAGAGAGAACTATTTTTGTCTACTCCACATATTTTTTGTAATTTTGCAGTTTGACAAACAGTTACACCCGGTCTCGGCTATCTCCAAGACCCGTAATAAAGAAATAAATAAAACATATAACGCAATATTTATGAACACTTTAGCAACGAAGTACGACCCCAAGGCGGTTGAAGACAAATGGTACAAATACTGGGAGGACCACGACCTGTTCAAGTCTACCCCCGACGAACGCGAACCTTACACCATCGTCATTCCACCCCCCAATGTCACGGGCGTGCTTCACATGGGCCACATGCTCAACAACACGATTCAGGACATCCTCATTCGCCACGCGCGCATGGAGGGAAAGAATGCCCTGTGGGTGCCCGGTACCGACCACGCCAGCATCGCAACCGAGGCCAAGGTAGTGAAACGCCTTGCCGAACAGGGCATCAAAAAGCGCGACCTCACTCGCGAGCAATTCCTGGAGCATGCCTGGGCCTGGACCCATGAGCACGGCGGCATCATCTTGCAACAGTTGCGCAAACTGGGCGCCTCGTGCGACTGGAGCCGCACCGCCTTCACCATGGACGAAACCCGCAGTGCGAGCGTGCTCAAGGTGTTTGTTGACCTCTACGAGAAAGGCTACATCTACCGCGGCCTGCGCATGGTGAACTGGGACCCCAAGGCCCAGACTGCCCTGAGCAACGAGGAGGTGATTTATCACGACGAGAAGAGCAAACTCTACTACTTGAAATACTACGTGGCCGACGATGACCTCACCGGTGAGACCGGACAAGAGGGCGAAGTAGTGCATCGCGACGCACAGGGCCGCCGCTATGCCGTGGTGGCCACCACCCGCCCCGAAACCATCATGGGCGACACCGCCATGTGCATCAACCCCAAGGACCCCAAGAACCAGTGGCTCCGTGGCAAGAAGGTGATTGTTCCACTAGTGAACCGCGTGATTCCCGTCATCGAGGACCGCTATGTCGACATTGAGTTTGGTACAGGCTGCCTCAAGGTGACACCTGCCCACGACGTTAACGACTACATGCTTGGCAAGACCCACAACCTGGAAACCATCGACATCTTCAATGCCGATGCCACCATCAGCGAGCAGTCGCCGCTCTACGTCGGCATGGACCGCATGGACTGCCGCAAGCAGATTGTCATCGACCTGCAGGCTGCCGGACTCGTCGAGAAGATTGAGGACTATGACAACAAGGTGGGTTACAGCGAGCGCAACAGCGACACGGCCGTCGAGCCGCGCCTGTGCATGCAGTGGTTCTTGAAGATGAAGCACTTTGCCGAGATCGCTCTGCCCTGTGTCCAGAACGATGAACTCAAGTTCCATCCAGCCAAGTACAAAAACATCTATAAGGTATGGCTCGAGGGCATTCAGGACTGGTGCATCTCGCGCCAGCTCTGGTGGGGACACCGCATCCCGGCCTACTTCCTGCCCACCGACAGCGAGGACAAGGAGGTCTATGTTGTGGCCCTCAACGAGCAAGAGGCCCTCGAGAAGGCACGCAAGATCCCTGGCTACGAGAACATCGAGGCCAGCCAGCTGCGCCACGACGAGGACGCCCTCGACACCTGGTTCAGTTCGTGGCTGTGGCCCATCTCGCTGTTTGACGGCATCAACAA
>CAMKGM010000009.1 GCA_946412245.1 uncultured Bacteroidales bacterium | reverse complement strand
TTGTCTTTTTCTTTTTCTATTTGAAAGACACACGACGCGCTTTTCTCGCGCCGCCTCTCTGGCACAGGTCCGATTCTTCTTCGTTACGCTGTTCTTGGAATTGACGGGAGACTTTATTGTCTCCCTGTTCTCTTGTACTTCCTGTCGTTGACTTGATCTCCTTGCGGAGTCAAGCCCCCTGTTCGTTATTGCAAGCATGTCAATGAGCTTTTCAGTGTGCTAATCGCAACACTTATCGCGAAAAGCGGTGCAAAGTTACGGCTTTTCTTGAAACCTCCAAAATTTTTTGCCGTTTTTTTTCGATTTTTTTTGAAGAAAAAATTGCCGATTTTTGTAGTGTCCTACTAGACAAAGACTTAGTAAAAATCTTGTCATTCGTTAAAAAAGGCAACTTTTTAATCCACCTGATGCAAATCGTGACCCATACGGGTTTTCTTGGTGTGCATATAATAGCGGTTATAGGGATTGGGCGAAATCTCGATGGGCACATTCTCGACCACGTGGAGACCATAGCTCTCGAGCCCGACACGCTTAACGGGATTATTGGTCATAAGTCGCATTTGCGACACGCCCAGGACGCGCAGAATGTTAGCACCGACCCCATAGTCGCGTTCGTCGGGTTTAAAGCCCAGATGCAAGTTCGCGTCGACGGTGTCGTAACCGTTTTCCTGCAACTTATAGGCCTTAATCTTATTCATGAGGCCAATTCCGCGACCTTCTTGATTCATGTAGACGAGCACGCCTTTGCCGGCCTTCTCAATCATCTGCATGGCCAGGTGCAATTGCTCACCGCACTCACAACGCATGGAGCCGAAGATATCGCCCGTGGCGCACGAAGAGTGCACACGTACCAGAATGGGTTCATCCTTAGCCCACTCGCCCTTGATGAGAGCGATGTGCTCAAGGCCGTTATTGATTTGACGGAATGGAATGAGTTTAAAGTGACCGTACTGCGTGGGCAGGTCTACCTCCTCGCCCACCTCAACCACTCGCTCGGTTTTGAGCCGGTAAGCAATGAGGTCCTTGATAGAGATGAGTGGGAATCCGAACTTGTCGGCCACCTTGCGCAATTGAGGCAGACGCGCCATTGTTCCGTCGGGGTTGATAATCTCGATGAGCGCGGCTGCAGGATAGAGTCCGGCGAGTCGGGCCAGGTCGACCGAAGCCTCAGTGTGGCCGGCACGAGCCAGGACACCCTTGTCATTAGCGCGAAGGGGGTTGACATGGCCCGGGCGGCCCAGATCTGAAGGCTTCAGATTGGGATTGGCCAGGGCGCGAATGGTCATGGCACGGTCATGCATCGACACGCCGGTGGTGCACCCTTCGAGCAAGTCGACGGTGACGGTAAAGGGAGTGCCGAGCATTGAGGTGTTGTCCTCAACCTGCATATTGAGTTCCAGCTCATGGCAGCGCTGTGAGGTGATAGGTGTGCAGAGCACGCCTCGCCCCTCGCGCAACATGAAGTTGACGTGTTCTTCGGTTATCTTCTCGGCGGCAATGATGAAGTCGCCTTCGTTTTCACGGTCTTCGTCATCGACCACAATCACAAATCCACCGTTGCGAATTTGCTCTATGGCCTCTTCCACTGAATTTAACTGAATGTTTTTTTCGTTTGAATCCATATTTGTGTGTATCAATTAGGTGTTTCACTTTGCAAGAGCGCGGTGAGCTCATCGCTCACCTTGACGGCAGTAGCCACGTCGTTGCGCAAATTGCGCTGATGTCGCGTTCCTATTATATATATAGGTATAGAGAGCGGCAACAAGATGGCGATAGCCAAGCCCAGCCGCGGATAGTTGGTAATGTGATAAGTGAGCAGTTGGCGCACGATGGGATAGTCCATGGCCTTATTGATAACGAGCTGCTCGCGAGAATTTGACAAATAGTCTACCGCGTCCTCAATGGTGGCCGACAGCTGTCGCAGACGCTGTTTGTCGTATCCACGCTTGAAGTAAGTCAAGAAAGACTGACGGGCAGGATAGTCCTGCAAGAATCGGGCGCACTCCTCTTTGACCAGAGCAACGCGCTGCAAGGCAACCTCGGGATGCATCTCGTCAATCACCACCTCCTTCATCGTGAGCGAGCGAGTTTGATGCACGCCAAAGAGTCGGCGGAAGAAGTTGACATAGGTGTCGGGATTGAACACGGCCGAGTCATTCACAGCCTTATAGGTCAGGAAGATACCAAGCGGCAACAGAACCACCGAACTAAGCCAAATACCCTGCCACACAGGCCAGTGACCGTCGCGTGCCATCTTGTAGCCGGTGTTGTCAATCATATAATAGACAATGAACAACAGCACCGACACCACGATGGGCGTTCCAAGGCCACCCTTGCGGATGATAGCCCCCAGCGGAGCACCGATAAAGAAGAAGATGAGGCACGCCAGCGAGAGCGTGAATTTCTTTTGCAACTCAATCTGGTGACGGCGCAACACCTTTCCGTCCTCAAGCGGAACGAATGACTTAAAGTTGACATCCTGCTGCGCTGAGGCAGCCAGCATCGAGGCACGCGAGGCAATGGTGGCACGCTCGTCATTGGCCAGCGAGCCAAAGAGCGAGTCCACGTCAATCAAAGATTTCGCTTGCAAGGTTTTAACAGGCACCGTTACGGGCTTGCCGTCATGAATCTCCACCCGACTCGACGAGGTTCCCAAGACAGGAATGCGCTGCAATTCTCCGGCAAGCACACTGCCGGCCGAATCAATGCGGGTATTCAGTGAATCGATGCTCTGTGTCAGCTCATTATAGTTCTTGCCTATGTACTGCGACTTCAAGCCTTCGTCATCAATCTTGGTGAAAGTAGCATCGTAAGGTATCAAGATTTCCTTATCGTGGAACGACTCACGGCGGTACATTTCCTTGCCGAATTGCGCGTTGCCGCCACCTTTCACATCTTCATACCACCGACCATTAAACAGCTGTAGCACAAGGTGCTTTTGGTCGGCAGTCATGCTCAGCTTACCCGAGTCGGCAGCCACGATGCGTGGATAAGTCAACCCCGTAGACACGTCATAGAGCATGATTTTGTAGAGCATGTCGGTCTCTTTGTTCTTCTTTTTTACATAGACGTTATAGCCGGGAATTTGGCTGTTGATAGCTCCTTCCATAATGTCGAGCGAGAGCGCCTTTTGTCGCGCCGAGAACAGCAACTGCCACATCTTCACCTGCGTTTGCGGCAGCACATTGTTTTGGAAGAAAAATGCACCTACTGAAACGGCGGCAATGAGCACCATGAGCGGTTTCATGACGCGCGTGAGGGAGATGCCCGATGCCTTCATGGCTGTCAACTCCACGTGCTCACCCAGGTTGCCAAAGGTCATGAGTGAAGCTAGCAAGATGGCAAGCGGCAATGCCAGCGGAACCATGGTGAGCGCGGCATAGAAGAAGAGCTCGGCCAGCAAGTCCAGGGTCAGCCCTTTACCGACCAGGTCGTTGATGTGTTTAAACAAGAACTGCATCATGAGGATAAAAAGACAGATGAAGAACGTCATCAAGAATTGTGGGATGAACGTCTTCAGCATGAACAGATATAGCCTTTTTATCTTGAGCATTTCGTGTCGCGAGTTGAAATAATGCGCAAAATTAGCAATAAAACTGCGGCTTGGCACACGTTTTTCAAAAAAAGTGATTTTTTTGTCACCCTATGTCCCATTTTTTAACTAATTTTGCAAAAATCAAAAACTCAATACTATCAACAAACCGTTTTATGGAACCATTATTTGAAAAGTTAAGGAGTGAAGCCGCAGCCAACAAGCAGCGCATCATTCTGCCCGAGAGTTATGAACCACGTACCCTGAAAGCCGCTGACCGTTTCCTCGACGAGCAACTCGCTGACATCATCCTGCTGGGTAACCCCGCCAAGGTGATGGACACCGCGCGCGAAATGGGATTACAGCACATTGACAAGGCTACCATCATTGACCCCGACGACGAGGCCGTGAACCGGAAATACGGCGCCCTCTTCTATGAATTGCGCAAGAGCAAGGGCATCACCATGGAACAAGCTTGCGCTACAGCCAAGAACCCCTTGTATCTGGGTTGCCTCATCATCAAGAACGGCGATGCCGACGGCCAAGTAGCAGGTGCTCAAAACACTACCGGCAACGTGTTGCGCGCTGCCTTCCAGGTGCTCAAGACCGCTCCGGGCATCAAGGTGGTTTCTGGCGCTTTCATCATGCTCCTGCCCGAGAGTGCCAAGCAATATGGCGACAATGGCACCCTGGTGCTGGCCGACTGCGCCGTTATGCCCTTCCCCAAGGCCGACGAACTCGCTCAGATTGCCGTGTGCACCGCCAAGACCGCTCACGACCTGGCCGGCATCAAGGAACCCAAGGTGGCTATGCTCAGCTTCTCAACCAAGGGCAGTGCCAAGCACGAGAATGTGGACAAGGTGATTGAGGCAACACGCCTGGCTAAGGAGATGGCTCCCGAGCTCGACATCGACGGCGAACTCCAGGCCGATGCAGCTCTGGTGCCCAGCGTAGGTGCCACCAAGGCTCCCGGCAGCCCCATCGCCGGCAAGGCCAATGTGCTCGTGTTCCCCGACCTGGGTGTGGGTAACATCGCTTACAAACTCATCCAGCGACTCGCCGGTGCTACCGCCGTGGGGCCCGTGCTCCAAGGTCTCGCTGCTCCGGTCAACGACCTGTCGCGCGGCTGCTCGGCCGACGACATCTACAAGACCTTGCTGCTCACCTGCAACCAGGCCATTAACCGTAACAAATAACACAATTCTTCACCTAAACAACTAACAACCTCATGAACATTCTCGTATTAAACTGCGGTAGCAGTTCCGTAAAATACAAACTCATCGAAATCAAGTCTAACACCGTGCTCGCCGAGGGTGGCGTGGAAAAAATCGGTCTGCCCGACGCTTTCATCAAGCTGAAATTTGACGACGGTTCCAAGAAGACCATTGACCTGGGCCTTACCGACCACACAGGCTCCATCAAGAGCATCCTCGAGTGCCTCACCGACCCCGAAGTGGGCTGCATCAAGAGCTTCGACGAAATCGACGCCGTGGGTCACCGCGTGGTGCATGGTGGCGAGAAATTCAACAAGAGCGTGCTCATCAACGACGAGGTGAAAGCCATGATTAAGGAGTGCTACGGCATTGCCCCACTGCACAACCCCGTCAACATGGCCGGCATCGACGCCATCGACGCCATTTTACCCAATGTGCCACAGGTGGCCGTGTTCGACACCGCATTCCATCAAACCATGCCCAAGAGCACCTTCCTCTATCCACTGCCCATGAAGTACTATGAGCAAGACCATGTGCGCCGCTACGGCTTCCACGGCACCAGCCACCGCTTTGTGTCGCGCCGCGTGTGCGAAATGCTCGGCACCGACTGGAAAGACAAGAAGATTATCTCCTGCCACATTGGCAACGGCGCCAGCATCACCGCCATTCGCAACGGCGAGAGCATCGACACTTCAATGGGCCTCACTCCCACCGAGGGCCTCATGATGGGCACTCGCAGTGGCGATGTCGACCCGGGCGCGCTGCTCTTCCTCATGGAGAAATATAACATGACTGCCAAGGACATGCTCGCCGTCATCAACAAGCAGAGCGGTGTGCTGGGCATTTCGGGCATCTCAAGCGATATGCGTGAGATTTGCGACGAGATTGACAAGGGCAACCCCATTGCACAACTCGCCATGGATATGTACGAGCTGCGCATCCTCAAGTATATCGGTGCCTACGTCGCTGAACTCAACGGCGTCGACATCATCGCTTTCACCGGTGGCGTTGGCGAGAACCAAACTCCCACCCGTCGCAACATTTGCCGCAACCTCAGCTACTTGGGCGTGAAAATCGACGAAGAGCTCAACGACAAACTGTGGCGCGGCAAGGAAGGCGAAATCAGCACCCCCGACAGCAAGGTGAAAGTGGTCGTTGTCATGACCGACGAAGAGTACATGATTGCACACGACACCGAGGCCATCATCGAGGGCCGCGAACCTTGAGGCTGAGTCAAGTCTGAGACTTGGCCATGTGCGAAAAATGCGATTTAGCGAGTGCAATGTGAACTTGTTCACTGATTGCCGAGCGTAAGCATTTTATCTAAACACATTGTGGAGTGTACGCCGGAGGTGTACGCTCCACTGTGTGACTGAGGCAGCCTCTACGAACGGCATGTCGTAGATATGCCGCTGTAGTAGCGAACCACGAAGTACCAGAGCGATGGTGCAGCACGAGTCACGAAGTGGCGTGCGGTGCCGTTAGGCAGCACCACTCGACCCAACGCAGTACAATCATTTCAGCCATCATGTACGGTCGTCACCAATCGTGCGAGCCGAATGCAGAGTCAAATTTATTTGAACTTTGCTGAGGCGATGCCGATTGACGGCGGAGCACCTGTGACGACCATAACCACAAAAAGGTGTATTGTATTGTTGCACAAAAGATTACCCATTAGCTATCGCGGTCGTCTCAGGTGACGACCCTACATTGATGCACCATGCTAGTTTACAAATTCCGCATTTCCCGGCTTTCCCATCTTTCCCACCCTTCCCACAGCCATTCCGAGACCTCCGAGTTCTCCGATAACTGACTACTGATAACTGTTAACTGACAACTGTTAACTGTCATCTGATAACTGACTTTTAAGGGCCCAGCCCGTCCAAACAAATAAAGCACGAATTACGGAAATTTATACTTAAATATTTTGCCATTCGGAAAATAATGCCTACTTTTGACCGACTATAAAACAACAATTTACGTGCTTTCAGGAAATTTCAAAAACTCTTGAAGCCACAACAAACTTTAATAAACTTATACACAACGTTTTAAAAACCAACCATTCAAAACATTATGGAGATTAAAAATGCTTCGGCCGGAACGCTTGAGTCCGGTGACATCTTAATTCAAATTGGCCCATCGGACCATGACGGTGTGCAGATTAATTTGAACAGCACCGTCGCATACCAATTTGGAGAACAGATCAAGAAAGTCATCTCGCAGACACTGAGTGAACTTGGAGTAACTAATGTGGAAGTCAACGCCACCGACAAGGGCGCTCTGGACTGCACCATCAAGGCTCGCGTTACCGCTGCCGCTGTGCGCGCTACTGGCCACGATGTTTGGGCTTAATTAACGGATTATTTCACTACTACTTAATTACAATTCTATGCAACGATTAAGAAGAACCATGATGTTCGTACCGGGTAATAATCCGGCAATGATGCAAGATGCATTCATCTACGGGCCTGACTCAATCATGCTCGACCTGGAAGACTCGGTAACCATGACCGAAAAGGACGCAGCCCGACTGCTGGTCCACAATGCCCTGAAAACCATTGACTACGGCAAAACCGAAATGGTGGTCCGTGTGAATCCCCTCAACACGCCTTATGGCAAGAAAGACGTTGAAGCCGTGGTGAAGGCTGGGGTGCATGTCATTCGTATGCCAAAGACCGAAACCGCCGACGAAATTCGCGAACTTGAAGCCGAAATCGAGAAATGGGAAACCGAACTCGGATGCCTTGGCCGCACACAGATTATGGCCGCTATCGAGAGCACGCTGGGCGTGATTAACGCTTATGAGATTGCTACCGCCTCAAAACGCATGATGGGTATCGCACTCGGCGCCGAGGACTACTGCGCCAACCTCAAAGCACAGCGCACACCCGAGGGCATGGAACTGCTCCAGGCACGCCAGACCATCGTCGTTGCCGCACGCGCTGCCGGCATCGACGCACTCGACACTGTATACTCCAACCTGAACGATATGGAAACCTTCCGCAAGGAGGTTGAACTCATCAAGACGCTCGGCTTCGATGGTAAGTCTATCATCAACCCCCGTCAAATCGAGATTGTTAACGAAGTCTTCGCTCCCACCGAGAAAGCTATCGAGAAGGCCAAGACCATCATCGCAGCCATCAAGGAAGCCGAGAAACGCGGCTCGGGCGTCATCGCCGTCAACGGCAAAATGGTTGACCGCCCTGTAGTGATTAGAGCACAACGTACCATTGACCTGGCCATTGCGTCGGGCATTCTTACACAGGAGGAATTATCATGAACAGTATCAAGAATAGAGCAGCCCTCATTGCCGAGGCTGCAAAGAAGATGAACAAGGAAGTCTATAATGACTCTCAAGTGAAGAAAATCATCACCCCGCGTCACGAGCTGCAGCGTCAGAGCAGCAAGGTGGTCTCGCTGGAAGAGGCCATCAAGAAGAGCGGTCTCAAGGATGGCATGACCATCTCGTTCCACCACCACTTCCGCGGCGGCGACAAGGTGATTAACATGGTGGTCGACAAGCTCGCCCAAATGGGTTTCAAGAACTTGCACCTCGCATCATCGAGTCTCATCGACGTGCACGAGCCTCTTATCGAGCACATCCGCAATGGTGTCATCACCCAAATCTCTACTTCAGGTCTTCGTGGCAAACTCGCTAACGAGATTTCTCATGGCCTGATGAAAGAGCCCGTCGTGTTCCGTTCACACGGTTCGCGTGGCTATGCCATCAAGAGTGGTGAGCTTCATATCGATGTCGCCTTCTTGGGCGCTTCTTCAAGTGACCCTCTGGGCAACGCCGCCGGTTTCTCAACCAGCGAGAACGCCAAGAGCATTTGCGGCTCGCTGGGCTATGCCCTGCCCGACGCAAAATATGCCGACCACACCATCATCCTCACCGATGACCTGGTAGACTATCCCAACCAGCACAATGCCATCAGCGAGGCCGACGTAGAGTTCGTCGTTGTCGTTGATTCAGTGGGCGACAGCTCCAAGATTTCTTCAGGTGCCATTCGCGACACCAAGAATCCTCGCGACATCCTCCTCGCCAAGCAGGCTGCTAAGGTTGTGATGAACAGCGGTTACTTCCAGAACGGATTCTCGCTGCAGACCGGCTCCGGTGGCGCTTCACTCGCAGTTACCAAGTACCTGCGTCAAGGAATGATTGACAAGGGCATCAAGGCCAGCTTCGCACTGGGCGGCATCACCAGCCACATGGTGAAACTGCATCAGGAAGGCCTGATTGACCGTCTGATCGACGTTCAGTCATTCGACAAGGTTGCCGCTGAGTCACTCATGAACGACTCCAAGCACAAGAGCGTTTCGGCCAACGAATATGCCGCTATGCTCGAGCCCGGATCGGCTACTCACTACCTGGATGTTGTCATCCTGTCTGCTCTCGAGGTCGACGTCAACTTCAACGTCAACGTGCTCGTGGGTAGCGACGGCATCATTCGTGGCGCTATCGGCGGACACCCCGACACCGCTGCCGACTCGGCTCTCTCTGTCATCGTTTGCCCGCTGTTGCGTGGCCGCATCCCCTGCGTGGTCGACGAGGTTACTACCCTCATCACCCCGGGTAGCAACGTTGACGTTGTCGTTACCGAATATGGTATCGCCGTGAACCCCAACCGTCCCGAAATCAAGGAGCGCCTCGTTGCCGCAGGTCTCAACATCGTTGACATTAAAGACCTTGCAGCCAAGGCTCACAGCATCATCGGTAACCCCGCTCCCCTGCCCTTCGGCGACAAGGTGGTGGGCATCGTGCTCAACCGCGACGGTTCGGTTCAAGACGTGATCAAGAACATTGTAGAGTAAACATTTGACTCAATAGGGAGGGCACCTCGGTGACCCAATCTGCCATCGCAAGTGGCCTCCCTTTTATCCAATATCATACCCGAGAATGGAAATTACGCTTGACCAGCTACTGACAAGCAAAGAACAAAGGTCAAAACGGCAATTGGAACTCATTGCGCAGTATCCGGCCTCGACCCTTGTGTGTCTCACAGTCATCATGCCCGGCAATGTCAAGCGCAATTTCCATTCTTTGATTGTGGCTCAAGCCGCCATGACGGCAATGGTCAATGCTTTCTCGAGTTCCATTGTAAACCTTGAAGCCCGCGACTTGGTCACAGGCTACGAGGCCTACCTGACCACCTCGCTCACTCAGCGCGAGGCCAAGCAGCTAGCTTGCGAAATCGAAGACGAGCACCCGCTGGGACGACTCTTCGACATCGACGTCATTACCCCAACCGGAGAACCCATCGCACGCACATCCATCGGATGCGAGCCTCGAAAATGCCTCATGTGCGACAACGAGGCACGCTTCTGCATGCGCAACCACACACACACGCAAGAAGAATTGCATCAATGCATCGCCCGACTCATTGAAGACTATGTTCAGTAACTACGAAATACGCCAAGTTCCACTCTCGCTCAAGTCAAGCCGACAGAAGGTTGTCAATTTCCTGGCAGCCAACGACCTGCGACTTGAGGAAGTGGACTACTATGCCGGTGTGTTTGCGGGCGACGACGATGAGCTGCTTGCCGGGGGTGGACTTAGTGGCGATGTGCTCAAGTGCATTGCCGTGAGCGATGCACTGCGCGACACGGGCATGAGCCTCTCGCTCGTGTCTCATTTGCTCTCTGTGGCACAATCAAACGGGCATCAACAACTCAAGGTCTTCACAAAGCCCGAGAACAAGGGCATTTTCGAGAACTTCAGTTTCCATGCCATTGCCTCGGCTCCCAAGGCCATCCTCATGGAGAACGGCAACGGACTGCGCAACTACTGCAGTCAACTCAACGCCCTGGCCGGCGACAAAGGTGAAAAGCGTGGCGTGATTGTCATGAACGCCAATCCGTTCACCCTGGGGCACCGCTATCTGGTGGAACAAGCCGCCGCACAAGTCGACACATTATTTATAATTGTTGTCAAAGAAGACCGTTCACTCTTCAGCTATGCTGAGCGCAAAGCCATGATCATGGCCGGC
Organism: uncultured Bacteroidales bacterium; assembly: GCA_946412245.1. Taxonomy (GTDB): domain Bacteria; phylum Bacteroidota; class Bacteroidia; order Bacteroidales; family Muribaculaceae; genus Sodaliphilus. The sequence goes on along the minus strand of CAMKGM010000009.1, from coordinate 60,366 downwards.
GTGGCTGATATTGCTAATGTAGTGGTGTGCGAAGGTAGCGACTACGCCATTTCGGCAGCCACCTTCCCCACCTATTTCCTCAAGCAGCTGAGCGATGCCACCGACACCCACATCACGCTCGATCTAGACCTCTTCGCACGCCACATTGCTCCGGCACTCGGCGCAACCGTGCGTTTTGCCGGCAGTGAGCCACTCGACGCCACCACGCGCCGCTACAACCGGCTCATGGCCGAATTATTGCCCGCACAAGGCATCGACTTCGTGGAAATTGAGCGTTGTTTGATAAACGACAACATCGTCTCAGCCACAGCCGTGAGGAATGCTCTCACTGAGCAAACCCTTCTCAAGGCACTCCCCTTGGTTCCACACACCACCGTGCCCTATCTCGTCTCGCGACTGGCTACCGACGCGCTCCGGCAAGAGCTCGACACCACACCCAAACCGGGCCTGGTTGACTGCGCCGACAGCGGTGCACACACCGACATGGACTATGCCACCATGAGCCGTAGCATCCAAGCCATTCACCCCTATTTCACACAGTTGGCACTCGCCGGCTTCAGTAAAACATTGCCCCAAGCCGATGCGCTGAGGCAACTGGGGCTCGAAGCCGAAAAAGCCATGCTCGCCGCAACAGGTGGGGTCAACACCCACAAGGGAGCCCTATTCTCGATGGGTCTCACCATTGTTGCAGCCACTCACCTGCTCTTCAACCAAAAGAGCATCAATGCCACTGACTTGCAGGCTACCATCACCCAACTGGCACTGCGTTTTGAGCAACCCAGCGGCACACACGGCCATCAGGTGCTGGCGCAGAACAAGGTGAACGGGGCTCTTGCCTCGGCCCAAAACGGCTACCAACAGCTCTTCAGCCACTGGCTGCCCTACTACAGCGGTCTCAACAGCGACCCTCAACGGTTGCACAAGACCCTGCTGCTCATCATGTCAATGCTCGACGACACCAATGTGGCTTACCGCAAGGGCGCTGATGAAATGAAACAAGTCAAGGCCGAAGCCCGGGCTCTGCTCGACGACTTCAGCCTGGCGAAACTATCACAAATGAACAGCGACTTCACGGCACGCAACATCTCACCCGGTGGATGCGCCGACATGTTGTCACTAACGTTCTTTGTTCATTCACTGATTAACTGAAAATCACTTTATTAACAAACAATAATTATTCATTTTCCTTAAACAAACTAACTTATGGTAGAACTTATCAAACAAGGAGTTTATCTCCTGAATGGTACTGAAATCAAGAAAGACGCTGCTGGTATGCCAGCACCCGATGAAGCTCGCGAAAACACCATTACTTATGGCATTCTTCGCTCGCACGATGTTGACGGCAGCAAAGGCAAGAAAATGCGCATCCGCTTCGACGCCATGATGTCGCACGACATTACCTATGTGGGCATCATTCAAACAGCCCGCGCCAGCGGTCTCGAAGAGTTCCCCCTGCCCTATGCCATGACCAACTGCCACAACTCGCTCTGCGCTGTGGGTGGCACCATCAACGAAGACGACCACGTGTTCGGTCTCTCGGCTGCCAAAAAGTATGGCGGCATCTACGTTCCCGCTAACCAGGCTGTGATTCACCAGTATGCTCGCGAGGCTATGGTGAAGTGCGGCAACATGATTCTCGGTTCTGACAGTCACACACGCTACGGTTCGCTCGGTAACATGGGCGTTGGCGAAGGTGGTGGCGAGCTCGTGAAGCAGCTCCTCAAGAACACTTGGGACATCAATGCTCCCGAGGTGGTGCTCGTTTGGCTCGAAGGAGCTCCCCGCAAGGGTGTAGGTCCCCACGATGTGGCTATCTCGCTCGTGAAGGCTACCTTCGAAAGCGGTTTCGTGAAAAACAAAGTGCTCGAATTTGCTGGCCCTGGCGTGAAGAATCTGCCCATCGACTTCCGTAATGGCATCGACATCATGACCACCGAGACCACTTGCTTGAGCTCTATCTGGGTAACCGACGACGAAGTGAAACACCACTACGAAATTCACAACCGTCCCCAGGACTTCAAGGAACTGAAACCCGGCAACGTGGCTTACTACGACGCTATGATTCGCATCGACCTCTCTACTCAAGAGTCTATGATTGCTCTGCCTTTCCATCCCTCTAACGCCTTCACCATCCACGAACTCCAGGCTAACCCCGTTGAGATTCTGCGCAAGGTTGAGGAAGACACCCGCAAGCGCTTTGGCGACAAGGTGCAGGTTGACCTCGTTGACAAGGTGACCAAAGACGGCAAGGTGATGGCCGATCAGGGTATCATCGCAGGCTGCTCGGGCGGTACTTACGACAACCTCAGCGCCGCCGCTTCGATCATGAAAGATAAATCTATCGGTAACGACTACTTCACCATGAGTGCTTATCCGCAGTCGGTGCCCGTGTTCATGGCTACCGCACGCAGCGGTATCGTTGCCGAACTGCTCGAAACCGGTTGCGTCATCAAGCCCGCATTCTGCGGTCCTTGCTTCGGTGCCGGCGATGTGCCCGCGAACAATGGTCTCTCGATTCGCCACACCACCCGTAACTTCCCCAACCGCGAAGGTTCTAAGCCCGGACAGGGTCAGATTTCGCTCGTTGCCCTGATGGACGCTCGTTCTATCGCCGCTACAGCCGCTAACGGTGGCATCATCACCGCCGCTACCGACGTTGACTACGACGACACTCACGCTCCCTACGACTTCGACGCCAAGATCTACGAACGTCGCGTTTACAACGGCTACGGCAAGGCCAATCCCGCCGAGGAACTCAAATATGGTCCTAACATCAAAGACTGGCCCAAGATGTATCAGATGGAAGACAACATGCTCCTCGAACTCGCTGCTGTCATCCACGATCCCGTGACCACTACCGACGAACTCATTCCTTCGGGCGAGACCTCGAGCTACCGCTCTAACCCGCTCAAACTCTCTGAGTTTGCTCTCTCTCGTCGCGTTCCCGAGTACGTAGGCCTCAGCAAGCGCATCCAGGCTCAAGACCTCGAGCGTCGTGCCGGCAATGTTCCCGAAAATGTGGCTGCTGCTCTCGCACAGGTTGGTGCCGATGCCAAGAACACCTCGTTCGGCTCTTGCGTCTTCGCTAATCGTCCTGGCGACGGTTCGGCTCGCGAACAGGCTGCTTCTTGTCAGAAGGTGCTCGGCGGTGACGCCAACATCTGCTACGAGTATGCTACCAAGCGCTATCGCAGCAACTGTATCAACTGGGGTATCGTTCCCTTCACCATCGCTCCCGATGTTGAGTTCAACTACAACCCCGGTGACATGGTATTTGTGCCCGGCATCCGCGAGGCCATCATCAGCGGCAAGGAGGAGATCGATGCCAAGGTTATCGCTGCCGACGGCGTGCATGACCTGCACCTGTTCTTCCAGAACCTGACCCAGGACGAGCGCACCATCCTCGCCGAGGGCTGCCTGATGAACTTCTACGCTTCACAGAAGAAGTAATTCTAGTTATATTCCAGTCAAGGGCACCAATGCCCTTGACTGGAAGTTTAGAGGTTAGTGGTTAGAGACCCATCCACTAGACGGCAAAACACAAAACATCATTTATCAATCATTTATAAACGAAACTGATTATAATCAATTAAAATGGAAAAAATTAAGATGACCACTCCCCTGGTGGAGATGGACGGTGACGAGATGACCCGCATCCTGTGGAAGATGATCAAGGACGACCTGATTCTTCCGTTTGTTGACCTCAAGAGTGAGTACTATGACCTGGGTCTGGTAAAGCGTGACGAGACTGGTGACAAGATCACCGTCGAGGCTGCCGAGGCTACCAAGAAGTATGGTGTTGCCGTGAAGTGCGCCACCATCACCCCCAACCTCAAGCGCATGGACGAGTACAAGCTGCACGAGATGTGGAAGAGCCCCAACGGCACCATCCGTTCGATTCTGGACGGCACCGTGTTCCGCGCTCCCATCACTCTGCCCAGCATCAAGCCCGCTGTTCGCAACTGGGAGAAGCCCATCACCATCGCCCGTCATGCCTATGGTGACGTGTACAAGAGCGTCGAGCTGCGTGCCGACGAGCCCGGTGTGGCCAAGCTGGTCTTTGACGGCGAGAGTGGCAAGCACGAGGAGGTTGTGATCCACAACTTCAAGGGTGCTGGTGTGCTGCAAGGCATGCACAACCTGGACAAGTCGATCCGCTCGTTTGCTCACAGCTGCTTCAAGTTCGCTATCGACACCAAGCAGGATCTGTGGTTCTCGACCAAGGACACCATCTCGAAGAAGTATGACGCTCAGTTCCGCATCATCTTTGAGGAGGTCTATGAGCAGGAGTACAAGGAGCAGTTCGAGAAGCTGGGTCTGGAGTACTTCTACACCCTGATTGACGACGCCGTGGCTCGCGTGATCCGCAGCAAGGGCGGCTACATCTGGGCTTGCAAGAACTACGACGGCGACGTGATGAGCGACATGGTCAGCACCGCTTTCGGTTCGCTCGCTATGATGACCAGCGTGCTCGTCAGCCCCGACGGCAACTACGAGTATGAGGCTGCTCACGGCACCGTGACTCGCCACTACTACAAGTATCTTGCTGGCGAAGAGACTTCGACCAACCCCATCGCAACAATCTTCGCATGGAGCGGCGCTCTGCGCAAACGCGGTGAGAAGGACGGTATCAAGGAACTCATGAACTTTGGCGACCAGCTCGAAGGCGCTTGCTTCGACACGCTCAACGCTGGCACTGTTACCAAGGACCTCGTGAACCTCATGGAAGGTGTTGATGCCAAGGCTGTCAACAGCAGCGACTTCATCAAGGCCATCCGCGCCAACCTCGAGAAACGCCTCGCCTAATCACTCGAACTGATTGTTGCTGCAATTCTCGCAGCAATCACACTAACATCCAAGAGCCGGGCTGCCCCACCGCAGCCTGGCTCTTTCTTCACCTCTACCCCTAAACCCCTAAACATTTTTCAAAAAATATAGGAATTATCACAATAATTCATTAAATTTGCAATCAATAAAACTACTCTCATGCACATCGTCATCGCAGGTAACATAGGCTCAGGCAAATCTACCCTCACAAGGCTGCTCGCAAAGCACTACGGGTGGACACCGCGCTTTGAGTCGGTCGACAACAACCCCTATCTCGAAGACTATTATCACGACATTCATCGCTGGTCGTTCAACCTTGAGGTCTACTTCCTCAAGGAGCGTTTCCGCGACATGCTCGCCATCGCACAGTCGCCCGATGTCATCATCCAGGACCGCTCCATCTTCGAAGGTGTCTACGTGTTCATGGCCAACAACTACGCCATGGGGCACCTCTCTGACCGCGACTACCGCACCTATATGGAGCTCTTCGAGCAGATGCTCTCCATTATCAAACTGCCCGACCTCATGATCTACCTGCGCGCCTCGGTCTCGCACCTGGTGGGCAACATCCAAAAACGCGGACGCGACTATGAGCAGACCATGCAACTCGACTACATCGAGAATCTCAATCGTCGCTACGACGACTTCATCAACAATCAGTACAAGGGCCGAGTGATGATTGTCAACAAAGACAACCTCGACTTCGAGAACCGACCCGAGGACTTCAGGCAAGTCACTCGGCGCATCGACAGCCTCCTCTACGGTCTCTTCCCCATCGACGACATAACATCAACCCCATAACACCCCAACAATTATGCACATAGCTATAGCAGGAAACATCGGTTGCGGCAAAACCACACTCACCAAACTTCTCGCCGAGCACTACGGCTGGCAACCGCGCTTCGAATCAGTGAGCGACAACCCCTATCTCTCCGACTTCTATGCCGACATGGAGCGATGGTCGTTCAACCTTCAGATTTACTTCCTCAACCGCCGTTTCAAGGAAGTGGTCGAAATTTCCAAGACCGACGATATTATCGTCCAAGACCGCACCATCTTCGAAGACGCTCGCATCTTCGCCCCCAACCTGCACGACCAGGGTATGATGAGCGACCGCGACTTCAACAACTACAACGACCTCTTCGAACTCATGATGTCGCTCGTCAAGCTACCCGACCTCATGATCTACATCCGCTCCAGCATCTCTACCCTCGTTGGCCAGATTCAAAAACGCGGACGTGAGTACGAGCAGACCATGCGACTCGACTACCTGCAAGGCCTTGAGAAACGCTATGAGAAATGGATTGAATCCTATCAAGGCCAACTCATGATTATCGATGGCGACAACTGCAAGTTTGGCGAGAATCCCGAGCACTTCAACCAAGTCACACAGCGCATCGACAGCCTCCTCTACGGTCTCTTCCCCCTCGTCAAGTAACCTTCTACAGTAATAAAGCTCTTTTTGGGGAACAATATGTTTATCTCATGACAAGATGTGCCCTGATTCAACCTTTCCAATCGTCATAATGTTGAGTGCACAAAACAACCAGCTGTAATTGCAATAAAAAATGAACACTCATAAGATAACCTTCGTTTGTAGTTCGATAATACTCTCTTTAATTGCATTTTGCACACTTGCTTGCAATAAACAAAACCAACAAGAACAACAGACCAGCCAAAACACTCGTACAGTAAGATTCCTTACCCACCCCAAATACTCTCAGGAACTTGTAAATAAAGCTGAGATAGGCGACCCCGACGCACAGTGTGATTTAGGAATATGCTATCAAGGTGGCTTTGGTGTTGAGCAAAACTACGATGAGGCCGTTAAATGGTTTAGCAAGGCTGCCGAACAAGGATATGCAAGAGGCCAGTATAATATGGGCGTTTGTTACTCCTATGGATTTGGAGTTGAACAAAACTACGAGACTTCATTCAAGTATTTCAAATTGGCCGCCGAGCAAAACGACCCCGACGCCCAATCATCTTTAGGAATTTGTTATCAAGATGGTCTTGGTGTTGAGCGAAACCTAACCGAAGCCGTGAAGTGGATTAAAAAAGGTGCTGAAAATGGGTCAGCTATAGCACAATATAATTTAGGAACCCATTATGATGAGGGTATTGCCATTGAGAAAAACGCAACTGAAGCCATCAAATGGTACAAAAAAGCTGCCGCACAAGGTATAGCTCAAGCGCAATTCAATATAGGCATACATTATCGAGATGGCAACGGAGTTGATATTGATGACATAGAAGCATTCAAGTGGATTAAAATGGCTGCTGATCAAGGTTTTCCAGAAGCACAATATACTGTCGCAGATAGTTACTTCCACGGAAAAGGGGTCGATGCAGATAAAAACGAAGCAGTCAAATGGTTCAAACGTGCAGCCGAGCAAGGACTTCCCGAAGCCCAAGCTGTTCTGCAACAATTAGGTCTTTAATCGCCCCAAAATAGTACGAGACACCCGAATGAAGCCCTATCAGGGGCGCAAGATATCTGACAGGTGGTGGAGCCTCAGGCGCAACCCCGCAACGTGGCTATCCAAAGAAAATTAGCCCCATCGGAGCGACAGATAAAAAATATGAGAAATTTGTTTTTAGATTTGAAAGATTTCTCGCGAAGCGACCACCTAAAACCCGCGACGGCCGACTCTGCCACGCCGCGTTTGCCCTTCGGGCTCCCGCTCGGTCGCGAACCATTCGTGGCAGCATGAAACCTGCTTCGGGTGATAATCGTCGTTGCGTGCCACCCGCGAGGTTACAACCTGTCCTCGCTTTAAATATTAAACTTTGTTAAAAATTCGTTTGAGCACTGCCATTACTGCTTATAGCACCACTTTTTGAACAACGAAACTCTTGGATATTTCGCTGAAAGTCCGTACCTTTGCAGTCCGATTATGTCCGAAATTTTCTATTCAAGAGCGCGCCATAGCATTTGGCCGTGCATTTTTGTGTGCGCTTGAGGATTTTTAATTAATTATTAATCAGGAATTTAAAAGTGAACACTTTAAGTTACAAGACCGTTTCAGCAAAGGCTGAAGACGTAAAGAAAGAATGGGTAGTTGTTGATGCTACCGACCAAGTGCTGGGTCGTCTGTGCGCTAAGGTTGCTATTATCCTTCGCGGCAAGCACAAACCCTGCTACACTCCCCACGTAGACTGTGGTGACAACGTGATTATCATCAATGCTGAGAAAGTGAAGCTGACCGGCAACAAGATGACCGAACGTCAGTATGTATCTTACACAGGCTATCCCGGTGGCCAGCGCTTTGCTACCCCCGAGATTTTGATGAAGAAATCTTACAACAAGCACCTCAAACCCGGTATGCACCCCCTGTATCTGCACGTGATTAAGGGCATGCTCCCCAAGAACCGTCTTGGCGCTCAGCTGCTCAAGAATGTGCACATCTACAATGGTAGCAACCATCCCCACGAGGCACAGCAACCCAAAACTATTGATATCAACACTATTAAATAATTGAAGAATGGAACAGATTAATGCAGTAGGTCGTCGTAAAGCTGCTATCGCACGCGTTTTCGTTACTGAAGGTAATGGCGACATCACTATCAACAAGAGAAGTCTCGACGTTTATTTCCCCTCGCCCATTCTCCAATTCATCGTTAAGCAACCGCTTAACACGCTGGGAGTGGCCGACAAGTACGACATCAAGGTGAACCTCGATGGCGGCGGTTACAAAGGACAAGCTGAGGCACTGCGCCTGGCTATTGCCCGCGCACTGGTTAAAATCAATCCTGAAGACAAGAGCGCTCTGCGCAAAGAAGGCTTCATGACCCGTGACCCGCGCGCTGTGGAACGCAAGAAACCCGGTCAACCCAAGGCTCGCAAGAGATTCCAGTTCAGCAAGCGCTAATCGAGCTTTTACGACACATTATTATATAATAATAAGTCGCATCAACTCACTGCTTGCTCTACTATCGTCACAAATAGAGAGTTTAGTATCCAAATCGCATAGACCTTCTTCTCTCGAGGTTGCTACTATGTGATTGATTTAGTTGAACGTAAACAATTTTATTAAAAACAATGCAAACACCAACTTTTGACCAACTGCTCGACGCAACCTGTCACTTTGGTCACCTCAAACGCAAATGGAATCCCGCCATGGCTCCTTACATCTTCATGGAGCGCAATGGTATTCACATCATCGACCTCTACAAGACTCAGGCCAAGCTCGAAGAAGCTGCTGCAGCTCTGAAGAACATTGCCAAGTCGGGCAAGAAGGTCCTTTTCGTTGCCACCAAGAAGCAGGCTAAGCAAGTCGTTGCCGACCGCGCCACTTCAGTAGGTATGCCCTACGTGATTGAGCGCTGGCCCGGTGGTATGCTCACCAACTTCCCCACCATTCGCAAGGCTGTGAAGAAGATGGCATCGATCGACAAGATGATGAAAGACGGCACATTCGACAACATGTCGAAGCGTGAACGTCTGCAGGTTACCCGTCAGCGTGCCAAGCTCGAGAAGAACCTCGGTTCTATCGCCGACCTCAACCGCCTGCCCTCGGCAGTGTTCGTGGTTGACGTCATGAAAGAGCACATTGCTGTAGCTGAGGCTAACCGTCTGGGTATCCCCGTGTTCGGTATCGTCGACACCAACAGCGACCCCGAACTCGTTGACTTCGTGATTCCCGCTAACGACGACGCTTCAAAGTCTATCGACATCATTCTCACCACCGTTTGCGAAGCCATCAACGAAGGCATCGAGGAGCGCAAGATTGAGAAAGTCGACAACAAAGACGAGGAACTCGCCGACGAGGCTCCCGCCGAAGCTAAACCTCGCCGTACCCGCGTGCGCCGCAAAGCCGCTGAAGAGGCTCCCGCCGAAGCAGCCGCTGAGCCCGCTCAGGCCGAGGAAGAGCCCAAAGCCGAAGCTCAAGAAGAGCCCAAAGCCGAGTAATTTAAACTGAATTTATTAATCTATAAAAAAGAAACTCATATTATGGCAGTTACTATAGCCGACATCCAGAAACTGCGCAAACTCACTAACGCAGGTCTGGTAGATTGCAAGAAGGCCCTTATCGAGGCCGAAGGCAACATGGACAAAGCTGTGGAGATCGTGCGCAAGCGCGGCCTCGCTATCGCAGCCAAGCGCGAAGACCGTGACGCAGCCGAAGGCCGCGCCATCGCATGCGCTCAAGGCAACTTCGCAGCCATCGTCGCTGTGAAGTGCGAAACCGAACCCGTTGCCAACAACGAGAAGTTCGGCACACTCGTTAACAACATCCTCGCCGCCGTCATGGAACAGAAACCCAAGTCGGCCGACGAAGTCAAGGCTCTCGTTATTGACGGAGCTACTGTCGAGGAGCAAATCAAGGCCCTCAGCGGCATCACCGGTGAGAAGATGGAACTCGGCGACTACGCTTGCGTCGAAGGTCCCACTACCGTTGCTTACAACCACTTTAACAAGAAACTCGCCACCATCGTTGCCTTCAACCAGGACAACGTGGACGAGGAGGTTGCCAAGAACATCGCTATGCAGGTTGCTTCCATGAACCCCATGGTGGCCACTCGCGACCAAATTGCTCAAGCTACCATCGACGAAGAGTACAGCGTGGCTGTCGAGAAGACCAAAGCCGAACAGGTACAGAAGGCCGTTGACAACGCTTTGAAGAAAGCCGGCTTCAACCCCTACTACTGCGCTACCGAGGAACACCGCGACGAGGCTCTTCGCAAGGGTTACATGACCCAGGAAGACATTGACAAGGCCCTCAAGCTCATGAACGACACCGCCGAGCAGAAGAAAGCTACCATGCCCGAGCAGATGATTCAGAACATCGCCAACGGCCGTCTGAACAAGTTCTTCCAGGAGAACGTGCTCATGGAGCAAGAGTTTGACAGTGGCACGAACGAGAAGATGACCGTCGCTCAGTATCTGGCCAAGGTTAACAAAGACCTCCAGGCTACCATGCTCAAGCGCGTCAACCTCAATGCCGACTAATTGAGAGCCCACTCAACGTAATCCGTTAAGAGTCAATACTCTCACTCTATAACAGAGAGCGTCCCTAACCGCAGGGGCGCTCTTTTACTGTTCCAGAAAAGCGCCCTCCATTATTATATTTCAATATTGCTCCCCTTCTTGCATTAAACCTAATAACCAATAGGCGTGAAACAACTACTTTTTTAAGTAAGTTTTGAAATTTGGAAAAAAATTCATAAATTTGCAAAAAGTAGCTTCTATAATGCTGAAGTTTATTGAATTCTATAACAATCAAATATAATAATTATGAAGAAATTATTACTATTAACATTAGCCCTTGCGGCGATTAGTGCGCAGGCGCTCACGTTCACATCGGGTAAGTACTCCTACTCGACCGACAATATGCCTTCGGGCACAGTGGCGTGCATGGGAGTTGCCAGTGGACAAACCACCTCGGCAAGCATCCTTATCCCCGGCACCGTTCAATACAATGGTGTGGGCTATCGTGTGAAAACTATTGCAAATGGTGCATTCACAAATAACGCCACAGCCACTATCCTGAAAGTGGCGTGGGGCGTGGAGACCATTGGCCAGAATGCCTTTTATGGCTCTAAGTTGAAGTATGTCTATCTGCCAAGCTCCATCTCATCAATTGGAGATAAATCATTCTATTGCAGCGACCTGGTGAGGTTCTGCATTGCCACCAACAAGAAGATGCCCACGGTGACCGGAGCTCCGTTTATGACATCACATCTCCCTGAGATAGTGCGCAATCCGGTTCTCCATTCAAGTTATGAATCATCGTACGAGGATACATGGAAAGCATTCTCAAGCAACGGTTCAATAACCGAGAATGGCCGCTATGCCTTTGACTTTGAGAACGACAGCCAGTATTATGTCATCACAAGCTCAGTTGAAGATACCGGCACAAAATTTGCCATGCTTGTGGGGGCTCATAACCAAAAGACCAGTATCGACCTGAAAAACTCTATGGCCAACAGCACCAACAGCGAATATGGCGGCAACAGCAACTTCTCGTGCTACTTGAAGGGTATCGCTGATTATGCTTTCAAGGATAACAGCACAATCACCAGCGTGGGCAGTATGAATGACCAGACTCCATATCTTGAGATTATAGGTTCTTACAGCTTTCATAACTGCACATCGCTGAAGACATTATGGACCTGCGCAAAACTGATTCTTAGCAGTGCTTTCAAGGATTGCAGCGCACTCGATGAGGTACATTTAGTGAATCATAGCGGTGCAGACTATACAGTTTCTGAAATTAGCACACGAGCATTCTGGGGATGTGCAATCACTGAACTTTATATACCAACAAATTTGACCTATCTTGGCAATGGCGTATTCGGCAATTGCAAGAATCTCACGACTATTACAAAAAGTCCGTTGAACACCAACTATGATATATATAATGACTGTCTGTATGACACCCGCAATGGTTATCTCATGATTGCCCCAGCCGCGAGTAGCCACGCATCAATGACCTGGCGAAGCTATACCAAAGGCATTGCCGATTATGCCTTTAGCTACAATGCCAACATCACAACATTGGAGATCCCTCACGGTATAACTTACATTGGAGCCTATGCTTTTGCTGACATGGAGAAATGCAACAAAATCAAGATCCCAAGTTCGGTGACTGATTTCAGCCAATCAGCTTTCAGGAATATGCGAAACCTGAAGTACCTTTATTTCAATATAGATACCATTCCTGAAATCCTGAATGGAACCACAACTGCCGGAGGATTAGACCTTCCGTACCCTACGTTTGAGTACATAAACAGTGATGCCAAGCTATATGTTCCCCGCGGCTGTCGCAATAACTTTGTCGCCAATGACACGTGGAACAGTTCCTTCGCCTCGATAGTTGATGGTGGCCCCTACGACCTATATTTAAACGGGCTTTACTACACCGTGACGAGCACAGAGCCATATACCGACACCAATGTCCAGTCGGAACCTGCAAAAGGTCAAGCCAAGCTTGTGTATCCCCTCACCTCTTCTTACGACCAAACAGAAATGGTTGTGGCTTATACGGCATATTCCTACAACGGAGATACCTACATCATCACCAGCATCGACCGTCATGCCTTTGACGGCAACGTGACATTACAGAAGATTAGAGGCGGTAACGGTGTCAAGACTATTCCTATTCAGGCATTCAAAGATTGCAGCAATCTCACCACGTGCGAGTTGCCACACGTGGAGACCATTGGCGAGCAAGCGTTCTATAACTTGAGCAACCTCAAGAGCTTCACTTGGGGCGACTGCCTCAAGACCATTGGCGACAACGCATTCTCCGGAACAGGACTCAACACCGAAGTTGTGCTGCCGGCAACGGTGCAGAGCATAGGATATCGCTCTTTCTACAACTGTGCAAGCCTGCCCGGGCTATTCATCAGCAACCCAACCGGCGGTTCAGTCGCTTGGCAGTTCTATGGTAACAATGCCAGCGGCTTCAAGTGCTATGTGCCACTCACAGCCTTCTACCGCCAGAGCAACTTCGCCACCTGGACCAGCAACGGCGTTACCGCCGACACACAGATGCACCCCTACATCAAGCCCGTGACCGAGTGGAGCCTCATCTCATGCCACAAGCCATTGACCCTGCCCGGCAGTGCCGAGTTCTATATCGCCGATGGTTATAACACCAGCAAGCAGATGATTACCACCGTGCGCGTCACCGGCAAGATTGCTGCCCTCAATGGCCTGCTCGTCAAGGCCCAGTCAGGCACCGTGTATCGTTTCACCACAGCCACCAACGGCAGTAATCCAAGCATTAATCTGCTCAAGGGGGCCGACCAGCAAAACGTCAGAGTGGAAACCACTACCGGCGATGCGTCAAACTACAACTTCAACACGACTACCAACGTGTTTGACCTCATCGCCAGCTACAAGTACTACCAGCCCGGTCAAGCCTGGTTGGAAGTGCCAGAAGCCAACAATGCCTCAACCATCCAGATTGACCAGCTCTATCAAGGCGAGGAACTCAAGCATGGCGATGTGAACCGTGACGGCGATGTAAATGTGAGCGATGTCACCGCACTGATTAACATGATTTTGGGCAACATCCCAAAAGACGAGGAAGTGGCCGATGTCAATGAAGACACGCAGATAAACGTCTCCGATGTCACCGCACTCATCAACATCATCCTCGGTAATATCTGATAGCATTCAGCCGAACAGATAATCCCAAATCGGTCATTAGGCGACTAAATGTAGTCTTTAAAGGCCTATTATGGGATAACAAAGAAAGCGTGAACCCCGCAATCAGGGTTCACGCTTTCTTCTGTTCAGTTCATTCGTGATAATCACTCTGTAGGGGGTACCACAGCCGACTCCACATCAATCACCTTGGGCGAATTTTGAGCTCTCTTGGCGGCATTAGCGAGATTGGCAGCCGTCTTCACCGCCTTGCGGTCGGCCAAATACTCAAGCAGCGTGGTAAAGGAGAACAAAATCATGGACAAGCCCGTGATAAGCACTACCATCTTAGCGTGCTCAGGCGCGCGGAAAGCAATTAGGATAAGCAAGCCACCAATCATCATGAGTATCGGGAAAATGTAATACCACATCTCAACCCTGGCGCGCTTTGACATCATAATCATATACACCGTGTGAAACACGCCCAGCGCAATGATTAGCAGACCGAAAATAATACCCAAAGTTTTCAGAAACATCTCGTTCTTCAACATCAGCACCATGCCAAAACACAGTCCTCCGGCCGCCGGAACAATGCCTATGTTGCGCACCGTGTCGTTCTCTTCACGGCGTTTAGTCAGCACCATGCCCATATACACCAGCGACGGGATGATGATGCAGATGCCCAGCAATATGACAATTACCTTCATAACATTCACATTGCCATGGAAAAACACCAGGCACAGGCCTGCTACAAGCACCGCCACATTCACTATGAGCGTTAAATTCGCATTTTTCTTTTCAGGATTATTTTTGGTTTCCATTTCCATTGAGTTTAATTGTTCAATTCACGAAATTACTGATTATTGATGAAAAACCACCATTATTTCATCAAAATTTTGTAGTTTTGCGAAAAATTTAACCACAATGAAACAATTACTGGCTATCATAAACCCCAAGTCCGGTACCGACAACAAGGCCTCGATGCCTGAACTCATTGACAAAATCATCGACAAGAATCGTTTTCAAGTCGATCTCAGGTGGGTTAAGGAGTTCGGCGATGCACAGCGATTCGGGCAAGAAGCGGTTGAGAAGAACTACGACGGTGCCATCGCCATTGGCGGTGACGGGACGGTAAACGGTGTAGCATCGGCTTTAATTGGATCTCAGACAGCCATGGCTGTAGTTCCCTGCGGTTCCGGCAATGGCCTGGCACGGCACTTGAACCTGCCGCTCAAGGTCAGCAAAGCTCTTGAGGTGATTAACGAAGACCGCGTCAAGGAGTTTGACTACGGAACGCTCAACGGGCAACCGTTTGTGTGCACTTGTGGACTGGGATTTGACGCACAAGTAGCTTACAAGTTTGCTTGTGCCGGCAAACGCGGCTTCACCACCTATGTCAAAGAAGCTCTCTCGCAATACATCAGTTACGATGGTGAGAACATTGAGCTTGACCTCGATGGCAAGATTGTCAAGGAGAAGGCCTTTGTAGTGGCATGCTGCAATGCAGCGCAATATGGCAACAACTCCTTTATCGCGCCCCACGCCGGTATGCAAGACGGCATGCTCGATGTCACCGTCATCTCGCCATTCCGTTTCTACTCAGTACCTGTTATGGGACTGCGCCTATTCATGGGCAACATTGATAAAAACCACCATGTTCGCATCTATCGCGCCCGCAATATCAAGATTGTGCGCGAGAAGGCGGGGCCCATGCACATTGACGGTGATCCCATCACCATGCCCACACATCTTGAAGTCAACTGCCATTCAGGCGGCATACGCATCTTTGTGGGTGCCAAGGGCGAGAACAATAAGTAACGCTATCACTCTACACGCTCTCATAGAGCGATAAATGCCACATTTCAAAAAAATGTGGCATTTTTACTTGCAAATTAACAAAAAATTCATTAATTTCGTAACCTAACTAATAACCAATTGTTCTTATTTGACATTCATAACACAGTTTATATTATCTCACAATGAGTTATCTGAAATTTGATAAAAACCTGATGATTAACCTTGAGCAGTCACTTCCGAAGGAAATGCTGCGCACCAATCAATCAGGTGCTTACAACTGTACCACCATAGTCGGTTGCAACACGCGCAAGCAGCACGGATTGCTCGTCATACCCATTCCCGAACTTGACGACAACAATCATGTTCTGCTGTCAACGCTTGATGAAACCGTTATTCAACACGGTGCACCGTTTAACCTGGGCATTCACAAGTATCAGGGCAATGTATTCAGTCCCAACGGGCACAAGTACATACGCGAATATGACTGCGAACGACTGCCAACGCACACCTTTCGCGTGGGCGGTGTGATTCTCAAGCGGCAAAAGATTTTCATCACCAATGAGAACCGTATCCTCATCAGCTACACCCTTGTTGACGCACATTCCAAGACTACGTTGCAATTCCGCCCATTCCTGGCGTTCCGCAATGCCAACGACTTGTGTGTGGAAAATAACGTGGCCAGTCGAGAATATCATGAAGTGTCAAACGGTATCGCCACCTGCATGTACGAAGGCTACCCCACGCTTTACATGCAGATGAGCAAGAAGCCCGAGTTCGTATTTGACCCTCATTGGTACAAGGGCATTGAGTACATCAAGGACCAAGAGCGAGGCATTCCCTACACCGAGGACCTCTATGTGCCCGGTTACTTCGAAGTCGATATCAAGAAAGGCGAAACTATTATCTTCTCGGCCGGCATCAGCGAAGTTGACACGACCCAACTGCAGCAGATGCACGATGATGAAATTAAGCTACGCACACCCCGCACCAGTTTCTACAACTGCCTCAAGAATAGTGCGAAGCAATTCTACATCACCAATGCCGAGGGGCACTACATTCTCGCCGGCTATCCATGGTTTAAAATACGGGCACGCGACGAGTTCATCGCACTGCCGGGGTGTACGCTCTCGAACCATCATCGCCCCGATTTTGAACGAATTATGGATACGGCCGCAACCGCATTTGAACGGTGGATGCAAACCGGCAAGGAAGACCGTCACTTGAAAGGCATTGACCTGCCCGACGTTCCCCTCTGGGCCATATGGGCCATTCAACGATACTCAAAAGACACCGACAATGATACGGCACGCGCACGCTACGGCAAACTCATGCGGCACTTGCTCAACTTCATCATTGATGGTCGCCATCCCAACCTGCACGTTGAGGACAACGGCTTGGTGAGTACTGACGGGACCAAGAAACCGATGTCGTGGATGAACTCAACGCATCCCGATGGTTCTCCCATGATTCCGCGCACCGGTTTCCTTGTTGAGTTTAATGCTCTGTGGTATAATGCCCTGCGATTCCTCATTGAGCTTTATCAAGACGACAGTAAAGCTACAAACGACTTGACCCGATGGAACGAGATAGCTGAGAAAGTAAAATTCTCATTTATCGACACCTTTATGAGTGACTACGGATACTTGTATGACTATGTTAACGGCACATATATAGACCTGAGCGTCAGGCCCAATATGGTTATAGCTGCCGGAATGGACTACTCGCCGCTTGACCGTCGTCAACGCAAGCGCGTGCTTGACGTGGTCACTCGCGAGCTTCTCACACCCAAGGGACTCCGTACTCTCAGCCCCAAGAGTTGGGGCTACAAGCCATGGTATTTGGGCAATCCAGATGAGCGCCAGCAAGCCTACTACAACGGCTCGGCACGCCCCTGGCTGATGGGGTTCTATTGCCACGCTTATTTCAAGGTCTTCGGCATCGGTTCACTATCATTTGTTGAGCGCATGATGATTGGTTTTGAAGACGAAATGACACAGGGTGGCATCGGAACGCTGTCGGAACTCTATGACGGCAATCCACCATTCATCGGGCGCGGTGCAGTGAGTTTCGCACCCAACGTGGGCGGCATATTGCGCGTGTTGAGGCTTTTGAAAAACCTTGACTCCTAACGAGAAACTAATAACCCTTCAATGAAAACTATATACTGACAAGATATGAAAGCATTAATGTTTGGATGGGAATTTCCCCCACACATTCTTGGCGGACTTGGCACAGCGAGTTACGGACTCACCAAGGGCATGGCACAAAATGGCGATATGGACATCACATTCGTCATTCCCAAACCTTGGGGCGATGAGCCTAAGGACTTTGCCCGAATCATCGGAGCCAACTGCACACCGGTGGCATGGCGCGACGTGAGCTGGGACTACATTCAGCAACGCATTGGCAATGTCATGGACCCGCAAACCTACTACAACCTGCGTGACCACATTTACAGCGACTTCAACTACATGAGCACCAACGACCTGGGATGCATTGAATTTTCAGGCCGTTATCCCGACAATTTGCTGGAAGAAATCAACAATTACTCAATTGTGGCCGGTGTGATTGCCCGTACCGTGGATTGCGACATTATTCACTCGCACGATTGGCTCACCTATCCCGCCGGCATCCATGCCAAGCAAGTCACGGGCAAACCGCTCGTCATTCATGTTCACGCAACTGATTTTGACCGTAGTCGCGGAAACGTCAACCCCACCGTCTTCAATATTGAACGCGACGGCATGACGCACGCCGACCACATCATTACCGTCAGCAATCTTACTCGCCAAACTGTTATTGAGAAATATGGCATACCGGCTTATAAGGTTACTACGGTGCACAATGCTGTTGAGCCTCTTAGCGAGGAGTTGCTCAACCTTGAAGCGCCACCGGGCAAGACGAGCAAGGTCATTACATTCCTGGGGCGCATCACCATGCAAAAAGGGCCCGAATACTTCGTTGAAGCGGCGGCGCAAGTGCTTAGTAAGGTTCATAACGCACAGTTCGTCATGGCGGGCAGCGGCGATATGATGGAGAAGATGATTCGTCTTGTGGCCCGTCGTGGCATCAGTGATCGTTTCCACTTCACGGGATTCCTTAAGGGCAAACAGGTCTACGAGATGCTCAAAGCAAGCGATGTCTACATCATGCCCTCGGTGAGTGAACCCTTTGGTATCTCGCCACTTGAAGCCATGCAGATGGGCGTTCCGTCAATCATTTCCAAGCAATCGGGTTGCGCCGAGATTCTTGAAAACGTCATCAAGGTCGACTATTGGGACACCAACGCCATTGCCGATGCCATCTACTCCATCATCAAGTATCCGGCCATGTACAAGCAACTTCAGGAGCAAGGGCTTGAAGAGGTCAGCAAAATTGTCTGGAAAAAGGCAGGAGCCAAGGTTATTGACATCTACCGCAACCTGATAGGACAACAATAAAGTGTTTTTCAACCGAATCATTCATTCTTAAAGATACCCTCACGACAATGAAAGCAATTTGTTTCTATTTTCAAATACACCAGCCGTTTCGTCTGAAGAACTACCGATTCTTTGATATAGGCAACGACCACTACTACTACGATGACTTTGCCAACGACGAGATTATTACACGCATTGCGCAACGATCCTATCTGCCCGCAAACGAGATGTTGCTTGACATGATACGCCAATATGGCGACAAGTTCAAGGTAGCTTTCTCCATTAGCGGAACAGCACTTGAACAACTTGAGATTTATGTACCTGAGTTTATTGACTCCATGAAGGATCTCGCCGCGACAGGATGCGTTGAGTTCCTCAGCGAGACCTATGCTCACTCGCTCGCTTCGCTCGAAGATTCAGAGGAATTCATCACGCAAGTCAAGGTACATGACAAGAAAATTTACCAACTCTTCGGGCAGCATCCCAAAGTGTTCCGTAACACCGAGCTCATCTATAGCGATGACATCTCGGCACTGGTGGCATCCATGGGATTCAAGGGTGCCATCACCGATGGCGCCAAGCACATTCTTGGCTGGAAGTCACCCAACTACATCTATGCTTCAGCTCTTGCGCCAAAACTCAAGCTCATGCTCAAGAACTCCAAGCTCAGCGATGATATCAGCTTCCGTTTCAGCAACTATGAGTGGGAGTCTTACCCTCTCACTGCCGACAAATACATCGACTGGATAGCGCAGCTTCCTGACGAGGAGCAAATTATCAACTTGTTCATGAATTATGAGACCTTCGGCGAACTGCAGCCACGAGAGAGCGGTATTTTCGATTTCATGAGGGCTCTTCCTCGCTTTGCCGCACAGCGTGGTATTGAATTCTGGACACCCAGCGAAGTGCTTGCCAAGATGAAACCAGTAGGTCAGCTCGCTGTTCCCTACCCTATTTCATGGGCCGACGAAGCGCGCGACACCAGCGCCTGGCTTGGAAACACGCTCCAGAACGAAGCTGTCAAAAAACTATATTCTATTGCAGAGCGGGTGCATCTAGTTCAAGATAGGCGCATTAAGCAAGATTGGTACTACCTCCAGGCAAGCGACCACTTCTTCTACATGAGCACTAAGCACAGTAGTGATGGTTCAGTACACTCGCACTATAGTCCCTACGAGTCGCCCTATGCCGCTTTCACTAATTACATGAATGTACTGAGTGACTTCATGATACGCGTCCGTGAGCAGTTCCCCGAAAGCATTGAAAACGAGGAGCTCAACGCTCTGCTACTCACCATTCGCAACCAGGAGAATGAGATTGAGCAACTCAATCGCGAAGTTGAAATGATGCGTCGCAATATTGTCAAGGACACAACCGGAGACTTCCCCGTTGAACCTGAAAAAGATGTTCCGACGCCTAAAAAGGAACGAGCTGAAAAGAAACCCGCGGCCAAGAAAGCTACGACTAAAAAAACTGCAACAAAGAAAACAGCCACCAAGAAATAAGCTATCTAGCCCAATTTCAATTTAGAAAATAATACAATAATCAGTAAAACAATCATTTTGGAGGCTGTATTCAGCCTCCATTTTTCTTCGCTCACCGGCAATCTAACACCTGAATGGGTAACAAAAATAACCCCGCACATGACTGCCTAATCAAAAAAATGTGTAATTTTGTACCGCCATTGGCGATTCAAAAATCGGAATAGCCACGGCGCGACTAAATTCATTTAAAGTAAAATTTCAAAAACAATATCTTATTTTATTATGTCACAGTGGTTTGAAACTAAAGTAAAATATGACAAGACGCTCGAAACCGGCGCAATAAAAACAGTTCCTGAATCGTATCTCGTTGATGCCCTTTCGTTCACCGAAGCCGAGGCACGAATCACTCAAGAAATGGAGCCCTACGTTACCGGAGAATTTATGGTAGCGGCCGTCAAGAAAGTGAAACTTGACGATGTGTTCTTTCACGAAGGCGGCGATCGTTGGTACAAAGTGAAAATCAACATGATAACCATCGACGAGAAAACGGCTGCCGAGAAGAAGACCGCTTCGTTCTCGCTCGTTCAGGCTTCAGAACTGCAAGAAGCCCTCAACATCTTCCTTGAGGAAATGAAAGGCACCGCTTTTGACTACGAGATTGCATCAATCATTGAAACTCCCCTCATGGATGTATTCAAAGCCGATTTGAACAAGACTCTTGCAGACAAGTAAACCACCATATTTCAAATAAGACAACAACCCAAATTCTTAAAAATCGGTTAGGAACATATGTCAATTGCCGAAAATCTCTCAGAATTGCACAGCCAGATTCCTGATGGAGTTCAGTTAGTTGCAGTTTCCAAATTTCATCCGGTGCAACGTCTCATGGAAGCCTACAATGCCGGCCAACGCATCTTCGGTGAGAACCGCGCACAGGAACTCGTACAAAAAGCACCACTCATGCCGCAAGACGTGCAATGGCACTTCATAGGTAAACTACAGACCAATAAGGTGCGGATGATTATGCCCCATGTCGCCATGATTCAGAGTATTGACTCCATCAAGCTGTTGCAACTGGTTGATAAGGAAGCTGCACGAATAAATCGTAAAGTCAACGTCTTGATTCAGCTCCATGTAGCCCAAGAGACGACAAAGAGCGGATTTACCGTGCAAGAGGTGCTCGAAGCAGCCGAGGCCAGACAGCTGCAAGGTTATGAAAATATCACCATTTGCGGAGTCATGGGAATGGCTACTTTCACCTCCGACCAAGAACAAGTGGCCCACGAGTTCGCATTGATTAAAGAAACATTCAATACACTCAAATCCAAGCACATGGCCGACAATCCTCATTTCACGCAGGTGAGTATGGGCATGAGCGACGATTGGCCGTTGGCAGTGCAACAAGGGTCAACTATTGTGCGCATCGGTACACAC
Source organism: uncultured Bacteroidales bacterium (assembly GCA_946412245.1). GTDB lineage: Bacteria > Bacteroidota > Bacteroidia > Bacteroidales > Muribaculaceae > Sodaliphilus. The sequence continues at coordinate 38,308 of CAMKGM010000009.1, read as the reverse complement.
ATTTTCGGCCCTCGCGAATACTGATAGGGCTTATTCAAAAAAATTATTAAATTGCTACTTTAATAAATAATTATGCTTAACTTTACAAACTTTTTTTATTAAAGTAGCATTTTTGTGGATGCTACTCATGTTTAATTTACAATCAATCATCAATTCTAAAATACATTTTAAACAATGACTAAACAAAAGAAAAACGAATCGATCGTTGCAATCGTAACCATGATGTTTCTCTATGCAATGATTGCATTTGTGACTAACCTTGCGGCGCCCATTGGCGTAGTGATGAAAAACGACCCCGAAGTGGGCGGTTCCAACTTCCTGGCCATGATGGGCAATTTCATGAACTTCCTCGCCTATTTCTTCATGGGCATTCCTGCCGGCAAAATGCTCACGCGCATCGGCTACAAGAAGACAGCCCTATTTGGCATTCTTTGCGGTTTTATTGGTGTCCTGGTGCAGTTCCTCTCGGGATTTGAGGCACTGGAGGGATACTCCGACAATGTCATCTATCTGATTGGCGCATTCATCTCGGGTATGTCGGTGTGCATGCTCAACACCGTTGTGAACCCCATGCTCAACCTCATTGGCGGTGGTGGTAAACGAGGCAATCAGCTCAATATGATTGGTGGCACATTCAACTCGCTTGCTGCTACCTTTACTCCTATGCTCGTGGGTGCACTGATTGGCGAACTGACCAAAGAGAGCGACTTTGCCGATGTGAACCTTGTGCTCTACATTGCTATGGCAGTGTTTGCAGCAGCATTCCTCGTGCTTGCCTTCGTTCCCATCAAGGATCCCGAGATTGGCAGGGTTACTAGCCAAACCAAGTTTGAGCACTCTCCGTGGAAGTTCCGCCACTTTGTGCTTGGTGCCATTGGCATCTTTATCTATGTAGGAATTGAGGTTGGCATTCCTGGCACCCTCAACTTCTACCTGAGCGATACCAGCGCCAAGGGCGCAGGCTTGCTTGCCAATGCCGCCGCTATTGGAGGCATGGTGGCAGGTACCTATTGGCTGCTCATGCTTGTGGGCCGCATTGTGGGCGGTGCCATTGCAAGCAAGGTGTCGAGTAAGGCCATGATGGTGTGTGTTACCATTGTTGGCATGGTGCTCATACTGTGTGCCATGTTCATCGATAAGAGCACAACCACTTCAATGCCAGTGTTCACCGGCAGCGGCTTTGCTATGGAGACTGTGCCTCTGAGCGCATTGCTTCTGGTGCTGTGTGGCTTGTGCACTTCTGTGATGTGGTCGTGCGTGTTCAACCTCGCAACCGAGGGCCTCGGCAAGTACACAGCAGCAGCAAGCGGCATTTTCATGATGATGGTTGTGGGTGGAGGTGTGCTGCCTCTCATCCAGAATGCCATTGCCGACAGCTCGCTTGGCTACATGATTTCTTATGTTGTGCCTCTCGTAGGACTTGCTTACCTGTGCTTCTATGCGTTGATTGGATGCAAGAATGTAAATACCGACATTCCTATTGAATAAATCGGCTATAAGCATATAGCACACTTCATTTTCATAAAAAACTAAGGGCGTTGATAACATTTTTCAACGCTCTTTTTTTGTGATATGTTTTTTTGCACAAAAAAATCAAAAAAACTTGTTCATTATCATAATTGTTAGTATCTTCGTAAAGAATTTTGAGTGAAGCCGTCTCAAGTGGCGATAACTTGCTAAACAACAGAATATCATAATATCAATATAAACCTTGAAATAAACAGATTATGACAGACAAAGCATTGATGAAACGTGCAGCCGACAATGTTCGCATCTTGGCGGCCACGATGGTTGAAAAAGCTAAATCCGGACATCCCGGTGGAGCAATGGGCGGCGCCGATTTCGCCGCAGTGCTCTACTTTAAGCACCTCGTTCAGGATCCTGACAATCCCGCATGGTTTGTTCGCGACCGCTTTTTCCTTGATCCTGGCCACATGTCGCCCATGCTCTATTCCATTCTTTACTTGACGGGACGCTACACAGCCGATGAAATTAAGCAATTCCGCTCTTGGGGAAGCGTCACGCCAGGTCATCCTGAACTTGATGTAGCACATGGCGTCGAAAACACATCCGGTCCTTTAGGTCAAGGTCATGTCATGGCCGTGGGCTGTGCCATTGCCGAGCGATTTATTGTGGCACGTTTTGGCGAACTGTTTGCTCATAAAACTTACGCGTTCATCAGCGATGGCGGTATTCAAGAAGGCATCTCGCAAGAAGCGGCCCGCGTGGCAGGTTGCTTGGGACTTAACAATCTAATCATGTTCTATGACAGCAATAGTGTTCAGCTCTCAACTAATTGTGATGCCGTGAGCAACGAAGACACCGCCATGAAATATCGCGCATGGAACTGGAACGTAATAGAAATTGACGGCAACGACCCTGATGCAATCGACCAAGCCCTCACACAGGCTAAGGCTGAAAAGGACCGTCCCACCATCATCATAGGCAAGACCATTATGGGCTACGGATGCGTGACCGCACAAGGCGAGAACTTTGAAGGTCAATGTAGCACTCACGGCAACCCGCTTAGCAAGTCAGGCGCCGACTATGCACGCACCATTGAGAACCTGGGCGGTAATGTTGACAATCCGTGGGCAGTCTTCCCCGAAGTTTCACAACTGGGGCGCGATCACAAATATGCCATGCGACAGCAGGCTACCGAGCGCCAAGCCCAAATTGACAAGTGGCGCATCAAGAACCCTGAGTTGGCACAAGAACTTGACCGCTGGCTTAGCGGCGAGCTTCCCAACATTGACTTTGCCGCTATACAGCACAAGCCTAATATTGCCACCCGCGCAGCATCGGCCGATGTACTTGGTGAACTTGCCCGCAAAGTCGGCAATATGATTGTTTCCAGCGCCGACCTCGCCAATAGCGACAAGACCGATGGGTTCCTCAAACAAACCACAGCATTCAAATATCACGATTTCACAGGAGCATTTCTCCATGCCGGTGTGTCAGAACTTGGTATGGCAGCCATCATCAACGGCATTGCACTGCATGGCGGCGTGATTGGCGCTTGCGGCACATTCTTCGTTTTCAGCGACTACATGAAACCCGCCGCACGCATCGCTGCCCTCATGGAAATTCCGGTCAAATACATATGGACTCACGATGCATTCCGCGTAGGCGAAGATGGGCCTACTCACGAACCTGTTGAGCAGGAAGCGCAAATTCGACTCATGGAAGAGCTTAAGAACCATAGTGGGCTCAATAGTATGCTGGTGCTCAGACCTGCCGACAGCGCCGAGACTACAGTAGCCTGGAAGATGGCGATGGAAAACGATGTAACACCCACCGCTCTTATTCTCTCTCGACAAAACGTCGATGACATCCCCGCCATGAATGGAGAAGGATATGCCGCTCGTTACGACGAGGCATTGCAGGCTCAGCGTGGTGCCTACATTATATATAAAGATGAACAGCCCGATGTGCTCCTTGTGGGTAACGGTTCAGAAGTCAGCACACTCGTTCAGGCCGCCCGACTGCTCAAAGACGGCGGCATCAAGGTTCAGATTGTTTCAGCCCCCTCGATAGGAGTTTTCCTGAACCAAGACATGGAATATCGCAAACAGGTCATTCCCGACAGTCTGCCAGCTTTCGGATTGACAGCAGGTCTGCCTTCGACCTTAATGCGCCTTATTCCTAACGGCAAAATCTATGGTTTGGACCACTTTGGAGCATCAGCACCTTACAGTGTGCTTGATGAAAAATTCGGATTTACACCTGAAAATATCGCTTCTGAAATCCAGAAATGGCTCAAATCATAAAAAAAACACGAAAAAAAAGCACTTTTTTCCCCTAAAATTGCTAAAGATTAAAAAAAATGCTTTATATTTGCACCGTATTTTGTGTAATTACGATTTAATTTAATTGTTTTATAATACTAACAAAAAACGTAAGTCTATGAAAAAGATTACATTATTTGCATTTGCATGTGCAATGTTAGTAGCTCCTGCAGTGAATGCTCAGGAAGTTACTTATGTGGAAGATCCTGCTCAAGGCTACATCTTCAACAACATGAAGGACAACTGGTTCATCCAGGGTGAAGGTGGTGTTGGCGTGATGATGTCTTACAAGGATGCTAACGTTAAGTTTGGCAAGCGTCTTGCTCCCAAGGCAGACCTCTTCATTGGTAAGTGGTTCTCGCCCCTTCTGGGTTTCCGTATTGGTGGTCACTTCGATCAAATGATTGGTGCAACTGATACTCCCAACGCTATCGGTTATCGCACTTGGGATACCGAAATCATGAAGGATGACGCTGAAAGAGGTCTCCATGGCCAGAAGTTCAACCGTTTCGGTGTAACCGGTGATGTTCTGTTCAACCTGACCAACTGGTTGTGCGGTTATCGTCCCGGCCGCTTCTACAACGCTACGCTTTATGCTGGTGCTGCTATGAGCTGGAACGTTTATCGCGAAAACCTCGGTGGTGGCGACTTCAAGTATGGCGCTGGCAAGAAAGATCATCACGATCGTAACTTCGCCCTCCAGGCTGGTTTGCTCAACAGCTTCGCAGTTAGCAAGCACCTCGACATTCTCCTCGACCTCCGCTTCGACATGGTTCAGGAGCACGTAGACGGTGCCGGCCGCAAGACTTGGATTGAGTATCCTAGCGTACTGCTCGGTCTCGGTTACAAGTTCGGCAAGACCGAATGGAATGCACCCGTGGTTCCCGTTTGTCCTCCCGTTGTTGACAACAGCGCTCTCATCAACGACCTGCGCAACAAGCTCGAAGGCGCTAACGCTAAGATCGCTTCGCTGCAGAAACAACTTGATGACTGCCTGAATCGTCCAGGTCCAGACAAGCCCGCTCCCGCAGCTGAGGCTCCCCTTGCAACTATTTACTATCCCATCAACGTTTCTAAGATCGTAGGTGTGCAGAACGATGTTGTTAACGCTGTAGCTAACGTTATGGCAAACGAGAACAGCAACTACAAGCTGACCGGTTGGGCCGATAACTACACTGGTAACGACCAAATCAACGTTCGTCTGCGTAAAGACCGCGTAGCTGGTGTTAAGAAAGCCCTCGTTGGCAAAGGCATCGCTGCTGACCGTCTCGAAACTACTATCGACAACGGCAACCTGACCAACTATGGTCCCAAGTGTGCATCACTTGACCGTGCCGTAACTATCAACCGCAAATAAGATAGTAAATCATTAATGGTTAAGAAAGAGTCTCGCCCACGCGGGACTCTTTTCTTTCACCCTAATTCCTTCTATGTCCAAAACCACAACCGACACATTGTTGAGCATGATTCGCGAGGGTCGACGCATGACGCTGCGGCAGCAACTACTGCTCGTGGCTCAACTCAGCGTGCCATCGATACTGGCCCAACTCTCGTCAATTGTCATGCAATACATCGACGCATCGATGGTGGGACGCCTGGGAGCCAACCAGTCGGCATCCATAGGCCTTGTGTCGGCATCATTGTGGCTCATAGGAGGCATTTGCGGAGCCGTTTCAACCGGCTTTACAGTGCAGGTGGCGCACCATATAGGTGCGAAGCGTGACAACGACGCACGAAGCGTCTTTCGGCAGTCACTCACACTGTGCCTCATCTTTAGCGCAGTGCTCACATTGGTAAGCGTGAGCATCAGTCCTTTCCTGCCCGGCTGGCTCGGCGGCAGTTCGGAAATACAGGCTGACGCATCACGCTATTTCCTTATCTTCACATTAGCATTGCCCCTGCTACAATATGACTTCCTGGCAAGCGGAATGCTGCGCAGTAGCGGCAACATGAAGATACCGAGTCTCATCAACGTGCTCATGTGCGTGCTGGATGTCATCTTCAACTTCCTGCTAATATTCCCCTCCCATCACTTCACCATTGCGGGTATGCATTTCACCCTGCCCGGAGCGGGAATGGGCGTTACGGGAGCCGCTTTGGGCACCGTACTGGCTGAGCTTGTGGGGTGCCTGCTGATGATGAACTATGCCATTCGGCGCTCTCCCACCCTTAGGCTCAAAGGGCGGCGCGGCAGTTTCAAACCCACTCGAGACTGCATCAAGCGAGCTTTTCGCATCAGTTTCCCCATGGGACTACAACACGTGCTGTTGTGTAGCGGCTACGTTGCCATAGTTGTCATCGTTGCGCCACTGGGCAGCTTTGCGCTTGCGGCCAACTCCTTTGCCATCACCGCCGAGAGTCTATGCTATATGCCCGGTTACGGCATAGGCGATGCCGCCACCACACTTGTAGGCCAAAGCATCGGAGCACGTCGTGAGGATCTTACTCGCCGCTTTGCCAATATCACCGTGGTGCTGGGCATGATTACTATGGGCGTTATGGGCATTTTGATGTACGTTGCGGCACCACTGATGATGGGGTTCATGTCGCCCATCAACGAAATCGTTGAACTCGGCACTCAAGTGCTGCGCATCGAAGCCTGGGCCGAGCCACTGTTTGCCGCCGCAATAGTCTGCTACAGCATCTTTGTGGGTGCGGGCGACACGCTCAAGCCCAGCGCCATGAACCTGCTGAGCATGTGGGGAGTGCGCATCACACTGGCATGGCTGCTGGCCCCGGTTATGGGTTTAAAAGGAGTGTGGCTCGCCATGTGCATTGAGCTGATGTTTCGCGGTTGCATCTTCATTGCCCGCCTTAAATGGGGCAATTGGACCCACTTGTCAGCAAAAACCACAACTACACAATAAAAACATACCCCCACAGCGCGTATAACGCAAGAATAATTCGTAAATTTGCATATGCCATTCCGGCTGTTATTATTGCGAAAAAACAAACTATAAACAACATAAACACCAGCACAGCCATGAAATATGACTTTGACAAGCTCACAGAACGTCGTCACACAGCCTGCGTTAAATGGGATTTACTCACAGACGATAAGGTTCTGCCATTGTGGGTAGCCGATATGGACTTTGAAGTGTCACAACCCATCAAAGATGCCGTCCTGCAACGAGCCCGGCATGGAATCTTCGGGTATGTACTCGTTCCTGACGAGTATTATCAGTCGGTCGTCAATTGGTTCGCACGCCGTCACAACTGGCACTTCAAGTCAACCGACATGCTCTGCGTCACGGGTGTTGTGCCGGCAGTTACCCTAATTCTCAAGGCACTGACCGAACCCGGCGACGGTGTCATCATTCAACCTCCCGTCTACAACTGCTTCTTCACCAACGTAAGCCACAACGACTGCCGGCTGGTTGAGAACAACCTCATCTACGAAAACAACACCTATCGCATCGATTTTGAAGACCTTGAGCGCAAGGCCAGCGACCCGGGTGTCAAGGCCATGGTGGTGTGCAACCCTCACAATCCCGCCTGTCGTGTGTGGACACGCGAAGAGCTGGAACGCATCGCTCAAATCTGCATCAATCACAACGTCGCAATCATCTCTGACGAGATTCACTGCGAGTTTACCTATGGAGAACATCACTACACGCCCATGGCATCGCTCTCGCCTGAAATCGCGGCACACACCATCAGTTGCTGTTCGGCCAGTAAGGCCTTCAACATCGCCGGCCTGCACATGGCCAATATTGTCACTGCAAACGACGAGTGGCGCGCCCGCATTCAGCATGCCATTGAGGTGTGCGAAGCCGGTGAAGCTAACCCGTTCGGTGTTGACGCCACCATTGCCGCCTTCAACCACAGTGAGGAATGGCTGGAGCAGATGCTCGACTATGTTTACGGCAACTATCAGGTGCTGAAGGAGTTCTTCGAGAAGAACCTGCCGCACCTGGGGGTAACCAAACTGGAGGGGACCTATCTGGCTTGGATTGACTGCCGGTGCTTAGGTAAAACCTCGGAGCAGCTTGTGCACGAACTTGAGCAGAATGCCAAGGTACTGCTCAATTCCGGCTCAATTTATGGCGCTGCCGGCGAAGGGTTCCTGCGCGTGAACATGGCATGCCCGCGCTCACGCCTGCTTGAGGCCCTGAAGCGCATGAAGCCCTATCTCGAGCAGTAAACGGCGAGAAGTGGTGTGAAGGAGCGGTGTGGCTAAAGAAAGGAGGAGCAGGCAGCATGGCAATCTGCTTGGCAGAAATACTGCTTGATAACAAATATTGCTTGACAGAAATATTGCTTGACAGAAAACCTAATGACCGAAATGGGATAAACCCAAATCGGTCATTGGAGCAAAAAGATTGATTCTCAAGTTCGAAAAGACTGATTCTCAGGGTCAAAAAGGCTGATTCTCAGATTCGAACGAGTTGATTTTTAGAGTTTTTACTTGGCTTCGGCTTCGGGGGCGATGAGTTTGTAGCCCTTGCCGTGGATGTTGATGATTTCGATTGAGGGATCATCCTTGAGGTGCTTGCGGAGCTTGGTGATGTACACGTCCATGGAGCGAGCGTTGAAGTAGTTGTCGTCGATCCAGATGGTCTTGAGTGCGAAGTTGCGCTCCAGAATCTCGTTGACGTGTGCACAGAGCAAACTGAGCAGTTCGCTCTCCTTGGTGGTGAGTTTGGTGGTCATGTCGTCGGCCATGAGCGTCTGCTTTTGGGTGTCGAAGGTGAACTTGCCAATCTTGTACATGGTGATTTCTTTGCCCTTCTTGCCCTTGACGCGGCGCAGAATGGCCTCAATGCGCATCACAAGCTCTTCCATGCTGAACGGCTTGGTGATATAGTCGTCGGCGCCAATCTTGAAGCCTTCGAGCACGTCTTCTTTGAGCGACTTGGCAGTAAGGAAAATGATGGGCACTTCGCCGTTGACGGTGCGAATTTCCTGTGCCAACTGATAGCCGTCTTTCTTTGGCATCATGACGTCGAGGACGCAGATGTCGTACTTGCCTTTGAGGAAAGCCTTGTAGCCGCTCTCGCCGTCGGCATAGAGGTCGGCATTGTAGCCCTTAGCCTGGAGATACTCGCGCAGGAGCATACCGAGGTTTTCATCGTCTTCGCAAAGCAGAATTCTTAATTTCTCTTCCATAATGTAATTAATATTAATGTGTTAATAAATTTGTTAGCTTGAATTGATCACTGCATCAGCGGCAGTGTGATGATAAACGTAGAACCCTTGCCATAGTCGCTCTCGGCCTTGATGGTGCCGTTGAACAGTGTAATCATCTTGCTCACATAGGCGAGTCCCAGTCCGAAGCCTTTCACGTCGTGCCGATTGCCGGTGGAAACGCGGTAGAACTTCTCGAAGATTTTCTTGAGGTCTTCACGCTTGATACCGATGCCGTTATCGGCAATCTTGATTTGCAGGTGGGTGCCCTTGATATTGCTTGTGGAGATTTTGAGTTCAGGCTCCACATTTTCGCGACGATACTTGATGGCATTATCGAGCAGATTGAAAATGACATTGGTGAAATGCATCTCGTCGACATTCACGATGGAGTCTTCGGCATCAAGATTTGCCTCAATATGGCCTCCAAATTTCTCCACCTTGAGTTTGTAGGTGTTAATCACGCTGTCGATGATGGCGTGTGCATCGACCTCGTCGAGTCGCATGGTGGCCTTCTTGCGGTCGAACATTGACATCTGCAGTACTTTCTCGACCTGGAAGCGCAAGCGCTTGGTCTCGTCGTTGATCACGGTAGAGGCTTGCTTGAGCATGGCCGGGCTCTTGCGCACCGTCTCGTCGTTAAGCATTTGTGCGGCCAGTGAGATTGACGAGATGGGTGTTTTGAACTCGTGGGTCATGTTGTTGATGAAGTCGTTTTTAATCTCCGAGAGTTTCTTTTGCCTGAAAATCATGATGATGGTGTAGATAAACACGCCCAGCAGAATGAAGGTAAAGATAAACGACGGGATGAGGAACTTGACCGACGAGAAGATGTACTTGCTCTTGGTCGGGAACGAGACCTTGAGCATATTCTGCTTGTTCACGGGGTCGTTCGGGAAGAGCACCTGAGCATACTCGTTAGCGGGATTGCCGTCGGTAGCGACAAAACCGGAGGTCTTGTAGGCCAAACCGGCTGAACTGCGCACGACCGCATACTCAAAGGGAATGTTGAGGCCGTTGCGCTCCAGTTCCTGCTTGAGATAGCCACCGACGATGGCCGAGTCGGCTCGCTCTGTGATGGGTCGGTCACTGGCCTGGTTCAAGATAGAGAGAATGACCTCATTGAGGAGTCCGCGCTGATAGAGGTATTGGCCCTTGAGGATATCCTGTCGACGCTGATAACTGTCGTTATAATCCAATCCCGAAGCCCCCACGCGTCCGGAAGCGGTAAGGTCAATCTTGGGGAGCGACGGAGCCTGTGAGGTAGCCGGCGAAGTAATGTCGGGAAGCGCATCGCTCATGCCGCCCAGAGGTCGGTCAAAATCAATATTGAGCTGCGCTCCTTGCAAGTCTTTATCAAGATAATATCGCGTTTCGTCTTGTTCGAGTCTTGAGGCCACACCATTCAGGCTACGCATCACAGTCTCAGAGAACTGCTCGTTGCGCATCTTCACCATGTTCTCGAGATACATGATTTGCACCAAGAGCAGGCCGAGGAACGTACATGCCATGACGATAGTGAGAAGCCATATAGTGGATTTTTTCATGCCGCGTTGTTGTTAATTTGTTAATAGTTTCATGTTAAGAAATGGGCTTATGATGCCGAATTTTTAACATTACAGGGCAAAATTAACAATTAAAACTGAATTTATGAAATTTTTTGAGTGTTTTTTCAAAAAAAATCAACGAAAGGCATAAAACAACTTGCATATAGAGTTGCCACTACTCATTTTCAGTGAGTATCTCATCAATGTAGGGCACGGTATCATCGTCGGCAATGCGATTCATATATTTTTCCAGGAAATCAATGATGATGTCGGCATCTTTTTGATGACGGTTGCCTTCGTAACGCATGCGCAGGTCGGGATACCGTCCCAACAAATCAATGAGATACTTAGGTGTGACTTCTTTGACTCGACTCTGTTCAAAATCAAGATGATAGATTTTTGTGTAAATCACAACATCGGTCTCCCATCTCGTGGGAAAGAAGTAGTCAGACAATATGACACAAGCCATTTTATCATTGAAGAAAAATGGCAAGAAACCATTGCGTCCCAGTTCCCCTGCACCATGCTTCATATTATGATTGAGCCAAGCACAATTTACAAAGTACTCATTGGTGCTATCGTTTGTAATCGCCACCGCCATCGCTTGCTTAATGGTGGCATTGATATAATTCTTGGATTGCCCCCCTGAGGTACTGAGGTCAAACCTATTGGACTGTTCATAATTGGTCATCAAGGGATTTTCAAGCAAGAGATGAGGACTATCGCTCATCAACACCTGCCATGTAGAATAGACGCGCAACGTGTCGTGACGCAGTTTAATGCCTTGCGCCATGCAGGCGGTTACCGCCATTACACTCACCCATATTAACACAGCCCGCTTCATACCTTAAAAGAGATAGGGGACCTCGGGGTCCTGATTAAGACGATTGACGTAGTCCAGGAAGAACTCGTTGATGAGATAGGTTTCATTTTGATTCTGGCGGAAGGTGTAGCGCTGAAGCAAGTCGGGATAGGGCTCAAGCAACTCCATGAGTAGCGAACGGTCCACGACGCGCACCTGGGCGGCATCAAAGTCGATGAGGTAGAGCTTGGGAGTTTCGCCGTTATACCCGTCGCCCATGCCTATTCCCGAATCGGCACCCAAGACGCCATCTACGAGTAGATTGAGCAGGAATCCGCCCACGGTGGGATTGTTGCGCTGAAACTGTGCAAAGGCAATTTTGCCGGTAAAATACAGCGGCACATAGCGTGAAAAGTGCTTGCAATCGCCCTTAAAGTGGTGTTTGAGCCAGTCGCTGTTAATGAGCCAAAGCGTGTCGGCATAGCACACTGCGACGGCATCGTTCTTGAGCATTTTGCCCACCGCCTTGGCATCGCGAGTAGATGCTTTGAACTCAAAATCAAAGTCGGAGCGCACCTTGACAAAGGGGTTTACCACCAGAGTGTCAGGCATTTGGTCAAAAATCGCCTCCCAGGAGCGATATACGCTCAGCGTGTCGGTGGTCGGTTCTTCATTGGCCGCATGGGCGCTGACGGCAAGCATGAAACAAGCCAGACAAGTGAGAAAGCCTGTCCAGCGGCATTTGATATTGAATTTGTAGTTCATCGTCAGAATCATTACTGATAACTATGCAAAATTACACATTATATATATGAAGAGCAAATCTTATGCCATTTCCCGAGCAGCATCGGCCAATTCTTCCTGCAGACTTGCCAGCAAAGGGCGAAGCAGCGCCTCTCCCCTCGCCAGCTCTTTTTCGACCCGTTGACGCAGGGCGACGGTGGGAGTTGCTTTTCCCATGAGCAGGAGGTTAAGCAACAGTCTGAAGGCCGTGTAGCGCACCAGCGGTGTTTCGTCGGCCAGCAGTTGATCTGCGAGTTCGAGGGCAAAAGGCAGTTTGCGCAGCAGGCGGTGACAGAGTACATCGGCTATCTCGGAGGTCTCCACACCCCTCGCCCACTCCAGCGCCGTCTCCTGTGAGAATTCATTGGGCGGATAGAGCATCGTGGCTGCCATGCGACACTCACGGTGATCACGGTCGGTCCACAACGCCCGGGCCAAACGGGCAAAGAAGGAATCTTGGGAAGGTTGGGATTGTTGGGAATCCCGGGAAAGTTGGGAATCCTGGGAAAGTTGGGAATCCTGGGAATCTTGGGAAATCCGGGAATCTTGGGAATGTTGGGAAAAATGGGAAAAATGGGAAAATTGGGAAAAATGGGAAAATTGGGAAACGATGGAAGCCACATCGGTGAGCTGGCAACCCATGATATAGCGATGCGGGTCGCCGGCGGCACGCAAGGCATCGGCCACCACCCCATTGCGACAGGCAAAGAATGCCTGCTTCATGGCCTGCAGATCGCCGGTCACCGGGCTATTGTTATCAACAATCATTGTTTCGCTCATATTATATAATAATGTGTGCCTGCGGCAATGTGACCGCCGGCGCAAAGTTACTGAAAATTTTCAAACCAAGGCAAAGATAAGCACAAAAGAGGCTTGCGGCAATCGCAAAAGCACACAGCGAGAGGTGAGAGGAGTATTGGAGCCTGGCTGCGCCCGGGAACTACGAAGGGGTCGCAAACGAGCGAGAGCAGATCGAGCAAATGGTATTTGTACGAGACTGCGTCTCGCATTACAATGACATGATTCTGAATGAGGGTGGTGTTACTCGGTGTAACGGTGGTTGAGTTCTTGCCAGTCGAGAATGTGCCATAGTTGGACCAAGTGGTCAACACGGCGATTCTGATAATCGAGGTAATAGGCATGCTCCCACACATCGAAGGTGAGAATGGGTTTCAAGCCTCGCCTGATGGGGTTGCCGGCATTGGGTTCCTGAACGATGTGGAGTTTGCCCTGGGCATCGGCAGCCAGCCACACCCAACCTGAGCCGAAGAGCGTGGCGCCACCCACCTGGAACTGCTGCTGGAATTCCTGGAATGTGCCAAACTCGCGTTCGATGGCGGCAGCCAACTCACCCACGGGCTCGTTTTGCTCGCAATATGGTTTAAACTGCGAGAAATAGAGGTTGTGATTCAGTATTTGGCCGGCGTTGTTGAGGATTCCGCCGTCGGCCTTCATCACAATTTCTTCGAGGGTTAATCCTTCGAATTTGCTACCGGGCAAGGCGGCGTTGAGGTTGTTCACATAGGTTTGCAAGTGCTTGCCGTGATGAAACGACAGCGTCTCGGCACTGATGGCGGGTTCCAAGGCATTGGGAGTAAAGGGGAGCGCCATGAGTTCAAATTTTCCGTTTATGGGTTCCGTTTTCATAATTATTACATTTTAGAGAGGTTGCACACAAAGATAGGAATTATCTTCAACATCACCAAATCATCGGTTGCAATAGGTTTGATGATAGCACATACGGTTGCGGTCGCCACAGGTGGCGACCCTACAGGGTTGACGATAGCTCATTCAAGATGCTAAAATCATGCGCAAGTGTGTGGAACTGGCTCCCCTTGAAGAAGAAGAAAAGAAAAGGATCCTGTGGAAAATCAAGCAAGCCGCCCATGCCCCCTCAGTGGTCCAGGCCCAAGTTGTGCCATCGGTGGCCGAAGATGCTCCCACCTACGGCAACTCGAAAGCTGACATTGGCAACTAGTCACTCCCACACACAAATAATGCAAGCGCAAAAACAAATAAATAGCATCTTAAAAGAGATAAAACAATCATTGCGTAGCAGATCATAAATTATCATACTACGCAATGTTGAAGAATTTAGAGCCTGAACTTTTATTCAAACCCCAAAATGTCAGCAAAATGTTTTTCTATTTCCTGTGCCACTTGAGTTGTATTAACTTTGGGTCCTAATAATGAAATAACATTTTCAATGATTCTTTCTTTGTAATCATCAACATTTACATCATTTTTGTCAACGATGCCACTCTCAATACTTTCTTTTAAGCAAGTTACATAAAAATCAATATAATTCATAATTATAAAATTGAATAGAACATATCTCCTTATTAGTTAAAATTTGTTATCTCTAAAGTTCCATTTCTCTATAATCCAATTCATTTATACCCATGATGATCACTCTGACATATGCATCATCACTATGGATATCCACAAAGTCATTGAATTGTCGATTATTCACATACTCATGAACAACTTGGTTCATTAACTCTTTAGGATTTTCTGAATCCATGCCACCAATCAGAATGGCAAGCTTTCCGCCACCAGTCAGGTCTTGTTCAAAAATTTTCACTTTCATTTTTTGTAAATATATAAATTATTACTTATTGTTTTTATGTCAGTAAAACTATCTAACAATATCAAATGTATAATAATGAATTAGGCTATAAGGTTATTTTGCACCATTGCATCTAATTCGCTCAATACTTGTCTTTATAGGGTGTTGATTGCACGCCTTTTTGTTGCAATCTTGAAACCATCTTGTCGAGGACGGGCTTCCAAATGGCCTTAAACCATTTTGTTTTGCCAAACCACCTCACAAGTGTGGGACTTATTGCATAGTAGGTTTTGATGAATGCTCGGCCTGCAAAGGTTTTATCTAGCGTGTAATCTCTATACCGACGCAAAGTCCATACCGAAGGACAATCGTATGATCCATATATTGCTGTTGCAACATAACATCCATCATTGGCGTTTCGCCTTTTTTCAATACCCCTTTCCTTGTTTGCTTTAATTCTTGCCTCATCTATTGCCCACCCATGATTAGTGAAGATGTCAATGTTTTCATCAAGTGGAACCTGGTAAACCTTTTCCATAATCTCTGAAACCAAACGGGCAGCACCCACTGCATCGCACCCAAAGTTGATGGCATATTCTTGTGCTTTTCGCTGGGCGCCCCATTGGTCTGTATGATAACACTGATGAGGTGTAAACAAAGAAAAACTGTCCAATTGTTTAAATCGTTCTAACAGATCCATTTGCTTTTGATTGTATTCTTCTAATCCTTCTTGCTGCACATAGGTCCCAAAATACCAAACCACGCAGAGCCCTTTAACGCCTATCATATTCGGAAATATGAGTTGACCATCACTGAATATGGCCCCTGACAATTTGATTACAGAAGTGCAAAAACCATTCGAATTATCGTTTATCGACCACTCTTTCGACCTAAAAATATCGGTTGCCACAAATTCTTGACCTAAATATGTGTCCTGGAGTTGCAGGTTACGCTTCAGGTTCTCTATTAGTCCAGGATACACCCTGTCGTTCGACAAATAACTTGTTTTTGACAAGTCGATGCCACGTTTCACGAAGCGTACAAGCAGACTGCCACAATATTCGCAGTTCTCGGTGTTAGTAATTGATGCACCGCAGTTGGGGCATCTGTAATGAGTTAATTCAGCCATATGATTTATTATTAAACGGTTTATGATACATTTTTAGAGGTCACATTGGCTGCCAGCAACAGAATGATTTCAATTGCCAGCAACACGACATTTATAATAAGAGCCCCATTGTCGTTGAAATGGTCGGGCGAGAACATGCCTATGATGAATTCCACTACAGTTGCAATCGAAAACAGGCAATAGAGCGAATAACGGAAGCCGTCATGCAGATGAAGGGATGATACCCCCAACATCAACAACGCATTTGCCACTATCACAATAGAATTCAAAATCATGGCTGTTGTATTATAAGATGTGATTGCCACTCCTAACAGTGCATTCACAACTAGCAGCACTAAGGCTACGATTATAATCGACTGTTTCATTTGTATAAAGGTTTTTAAGTTGGATTAGAAGGTGGTTCTGGGAGATTGAACAAGCTTGCAAATTCGGGCAAAGAGGACAGTTTCTCCCAATTAGGCATGCCTGGTCGCCACGTCAGATTATCTCCATAAATCTGATTCCTGCCCAACATATCCTTGATGGCATTCTCGTCGTACGGGCCATATTGCTGACCGTTAATTATAACAAGATATGACACCTGAGTGGGCGCTGGGGGAGCCGGAGGGGCAGCTGCAGGGGCAGGAAACAACTGTGCGAACTCTGGTAAAGTAGCAAGTTTTGCCCAATCGCTCATGCCTTGTTTCCAAGCCATTGTTCCACCGTTAACCTGCGACTTATTAATCATCGAAATCATGGTATTTTCATCATACGGGCCATATTGCTGTCCATTTACCGAAAGAAAATAGGTTTCCACCTGTATGGGTGGAGGTGCAGGAGCAGCAGGGGCTGGCGGTGCAGCAGGAGAAGTTGATGATTGAGGTGGGTTTGTGTTGAGCGTTTGAGCAACGGCATTGCCCATCTGCATCCCCACTCCTGTTCCTGCTCCAAGTCCCACACCAAGTCCCAGCATTTGGCCTCCAATGCCTTCATTACCGGCAGCCTTATCCATTACATCGAAGGTACGATCCATTTGATAAAGGTCTCGGCCTGCAATTTTCACCTTTGCAGCAAGATCTTTTGCCTCTTTCAGTTTAATATAACTCGGATCATCTTCGGGCACATTGACTGACATGATGGCAAAATTCTCGAGAGTAAGGCCGTATTTCTCAAATTCAGGTTTCAGTTTTTCACAAACATATTCTGACATCTCCAGCAAGTGGGAATTAATATTGAGCACCGATATGCTTGCCTTTGTCATCTTGTCAGAGATGAGATTGGCAAA
This sequence comes from uncultured Bacteroidales bacterium, assembly GCA_946412245.1. GTDB lineage: Bacteria > Bacteroidota > Bacteroidia > Bacteroidales > Muribaculaceae > Sodaliphilus. The sequence goes on along the minus strand of CAMKGM010000009.1, from coordinate 21,299 downwards.
CAGCGACATCATGATGCCCTTGAAATAGGAGTCAACCTTGTTGACTGTGAATCTTGACATATTTCCTACCAGCTGCTCAAGAAACACACGAGGGTCATGCACTCTCAAGCCATACTGACCAAATGAACGCACGGGTACAATAATGTCATACTTCGGATCTTCGAGCTGAATAGGCGTGGGAGTACCCCACTTGGTGTCGAGAACTGCAAGTTTGTTCACAAACCACACTTCGGCCTGGAATGGTGAGTCGCCGCCAAAAGGCAGATTTAACAGTTTGCCCAAAATGGGAATGTTTGAAGTCTTGATGGTATAAGTGCCACTTTCAAACATATCCATCACCTTGCCACCTTTCACGAAAAACGCGACTTGACCTGTATGAACCACCAATTGGGTTCCTAATCTCAAATCGTTTGAAGGAAACTTCTCAACAAGCACTTGAGAATTCGCTTCACATTTAACTACATCTATAATTGCCATTATTTAAATTAAATAATTATTATACAAAATAAAAGAAGCGTGGACTGATTATGCCACGCTTTGTAGTCTGACGGTCCTAGGAAAACCTTAAACGCAAAAGGGGAATATAAATGCAGCCCACGCTATAGCGAGGAAGCCGCTCTGCCAATCCCTTGCGTTTAGTTTGAAAATTTCCTAGGTTTTCAGACCACAAGAATGAGCATAACGCTTCTAAAATGCAATATGTCGTGATTCAAAGGTAAAAAGCAATTGAATCACCGCAAAAATAACAAATAAAAGTTAGAAAAGCAAATTAAACAGAAAAAATATTTACCATAAGTTGTAGTGAACTGGGCGACCCGAAAACCATAAAGGGATCGCGAATGTACGGGAGCAGATCGAGCAAATGTTATTTGTACGAGACTGCGTCTCGCATTACAATGACATGATGCTGAATGAGGGTGGTGTTACTCGGTGTAACGGTGGTTGAGTTCTTGCCAGTCGAGAATGTGCCATAGTTGGACCAAGTGGTCAACACGGCGATTCTGATAATCGAGGTAATAGGCATGCTCCCACACATCGAAGGTGAGAATGGGTTTCAAGCCTCGCCTGATGGGGTTGCCGGCATTGGGTTCCTGAACGATGTGGAGTTTGCCCTGGGCATCGGCAGCCAGCCACACCCAACCTGAGCCGAAGAGCGTAGCGCCACCCACCTGGAACTGCTGCTGGAATTCCTGGAATGTGCCAAAGTCGCGTTCGATGGCGGCAGCCAACTCACCCACGGGCTCGTTTTGCTCACAATATGGTTTAAACTGCGAGAAATAGAGGTTGTGGTTCAGTATTTGGCCGGCGTTGTTGAGGATGCCGCCGTCGGACTTCATCACAATTTCTTCGAGGGTCAATCCTTCGAATTTGCTACCGGACATGGCGGCGTTGAGGTTGTTCACATAGGTTTGCAAGTGCTTGCCGTGATGAAACGACAGCGTCTCGGCACTGATGGCGGGTTCCAAGGCATTGGGAGTAAAGGGGAGCGCCATGAGTTCAAATTTTCCGTTTATGGGTTCCGTTTTCATAATTATTACATTTTAGAGAGGTTGCACACAAAGATAGAAATTATCTTCAACATCACCAAATGAAATCACCGGTTGCAATAGGTTTGATGATAGCACATACGGTTGCGGTCGCCACAAGTGGCGACCGCACAGGGTTGATGTCAACTGATTGCTGATAGCTAATGACTGATGACTGACAACTTACTTGGTGAGGGGGCTGTAGTCGCGCGAGTAACGGAGCATCTGGTCGATGTAGTTCTCGCCGTAAACCACCTTCACGTCGGTAATGTTGCCGTTGTTGTCATAGACGGGGCGATAGGTGGGGTTGACAAAGCCCTTGTAGGGAGCGATGTTGAGCGCCTCGTAGCGCTTGAGGATTTCCTTGTGAATCTTGGGATCTACCTTCACGCCGTAGTTCTCGACGAGTTTGCGTCCGGCCTCGAAGTCGCCTTCGCTCTTGATGCGCTGCACTTCCTTGAGCAGTTGGCCAAAGAGGTTGCGAAGCTTCTTGTAGTCGTTAATCTTGACATAGGTCTTGCCACCACGCTTAACGAGTTGGATTACCTTGTCCTTTTTGCCCTTCTCCAAGCACCACTCGCTGATGAACTTGCGGTTGCGCATGTGGCTCTCCTCGATGTTCTTGCCCGGCTCGATGCGGGTGAGCTGGGTGAGCAAACCGTTCATGATGTACTTGTAATACTCAGCCTGATAGGCGTTAGGATCGTCGAAGATGCCCAATTCTACCAGTTTGGGGTCACCCAGGTAGTAGAGAGCGAAGAGGTCGGCACGGCCTTCCTCGAGGGTAGCACCATAGGCCTTGAGGGCATCGGGGTCAACACCGGGGAGCAGTTGGCCGGAAGCATGGCCCAAGCACTCGTGCAGGTCGGTGTGGAGCTTGTCGGCCAGAGTGAGGTGTTTCTTCATCATCTCCACCTCCACATTGCTGTAGGCAAATTCCTCGTTCATGCCGGAGCCGGCCGAAGCCTCATCGTAGGCATCGGTAATGTTCTCGAGGGTGACACTCTTAGAGCCGTGAGCGGCGCGAATCCAGTTGCTGTTAGGCAGATTGATGCCGATGGGAGTTGATGGGTAGCTGTCACCGGCCAGGATAGCGGCGGTGATAACCTTGGCGCTCACACCCTTCACATTTTTCTTCTTGAAACGGGGGTCAACGGGTGAGTTATCCTCGAACCACTGTGCGTTGCCGCTGATGATAGAGGTGCGGCGCGAAGCCTCGTTGTTGCGGAAGTTCACGACGCTCTCCCAGTTGGCTGTCATACCCAGAGGGTCGCCATAGCTCTCAATGAAGCCGTTGATGAAGTCGATGTCGCTTGCGGTCTCTTCGGCCCAAAGAATAGAGTAGTCATCAAAGGTCTTGAGGTCGCCCGTCTCATAGAACTCAATGAGTTTCTCGATGTAGGCTTTTTGCGCGGGACGCTCGGCCACCTCGGCAGCTTTTTGCAGCCAATAGACGATGTTGACGATAGCGCGCGAGTAGAGTCCACCCACTTTGTAGGGTTTCTCCACCACCTTGCCGTTTTCCTTCACCACCTTGGTGTTCAAGCCATAGGAGATGGGAGTGGCATCGTTAGGATCTTTCAGGGCATTGAAATAGGCTTCCACCTCGGCCTGTGTCACACCTTCATAGAGGTTGTTGGCGCTGGTTACGATGAGGTCTTCGCCATCGGCCTGGTTCACGCGCTTGGCCATGTAGGTGGGGTCGAAAATCACGCGGTCGAGCACAGAGAGCATTTGGTCGAGCGTTTGGCCCTTGCACAGCGGCAGTTTGTCCTTGGGCAAAGCCTTCACTTGCGCATCAAAGAAAGCCTGAGTGAACTGAGGCACGAACTTGTCCTGTGAATAGTGATGATGAATACCATTGCCGAACCAAATTTGCTTCAGATAGAGTTCAAGTCCCTGGAAATCGGCACTTGAGCGGTCGCCTTTGAAGTTGGTGTAAACAGCCTCCACGAGTTGGCGAATTTGCAGGTTATACTTGCCGTTCTGGTCGGTGAGGATGTCACGACCTTGCAAAGCGGCCTCGGTGAGGTAATAGACCATCTTCTTTTGGTTCAACGAGAGTTCGTCGAAGCCGGGCACCTGGTAACGGAGCACCTCGATGTCGGCAAAGCGGTCCACATTGTAGTTGAATGTCTTGTTTTGTGCCATAGCACCTGTTGTTGAAATGAGAGCTGTCAATGCAGCAAAGAAAACTTTTTTCATAGGTATGTTTTTAAAATAAATCATAATCAGTTTTTAGTCACCGTGAAACGGCTGCCGGTCCACTTGAGCACGACGCTCTTTTTGGGGTCGGCATGATGTGTGAGTTTTATGTTCTTGCCCACGCGAGGGAGTTCAATGTCGTACATTTTGAAGTCAAACTTTTGACCACACATCACCTCGGGTGTGCGCGGTCGCCAAACCATCTCGCCGTTGAGGATTCTGAAAAACATGAGGTCGTTGACACACACAGTGGTACGGTCATCAGGGTCTTCGTCGGGCAGAATGGGGTCCAAGGCATCGTTGCCATCATATCGATACTCGTCGCCAATAAATGCCACACCCACCAGCACGCCGCCATCGTCGCAACGCCAATAGCACATCTCCACCTTATTGGTGAGTTCGGTGAAGACTTCGGCCTTGAAGTATCCATTCTTCTCGTCAAGCACCATTCCATTAAAGATATTTTCGGGGTTAAGGCCCAGCAGGTAGTCTACTCCAGCATGAAGCAGGTAATTGGGATAGGCATAAGCCAGACCCACAAAGTAGTTTTTAATCGTCATCTTGTCGGCTACGCTGCCTGCTGAGTAGAGGTTTTGGTTGTGCCACTCCTTGACAATGTCGGACACCGACATTTCATGGTCAACGAAATTGTACTCTTCCTGCGCCAACGAGCGTGCGGGCGCTACAAGCATGGCGCATGCGAGCATCGCCATTGCTACGGGTTTAAACAGATTTTTCATTGTCAAATCGTATTAATGGGTTAATAGTTGTCATTCCACATAAAGTACCAGTCCCTTGAGGTACTCGCCCTCGGGATGATAGATGTTGATGGGATGGTCGGCCGGCTGCGTGAGTTGGTGCAGGATGCGCACCTTGCGCCGCGCGATGGCGGCAGCGCTGAACACCGCCAACCGGAACTGCTCCTTGTTCACCGCCTGTGAGCACGAGAAAGTGAACAGGATGCCGCCCGAGGCGATTTTTTCGAAAGCCTTGACATTGAGTTTGCGATAGCCAATGAGCGCATTCTTGAGGGCGGTCTTGTGCTTGGCGAAGGCCGGTGGGTCGAGGATAATGAGGTCGTAAGCATCCTTCTCCATCTCGGCAAGATACTTGAAGGCATCGACTGCAAACGACTCGTGTCGGTCGCACTCGGGGAAGTTGAGCGCCACATTGGCATCGGTGAGGCTGATGGCCTTGGCCGAACTGTCGACCGAATGTACCAGCTGTGCGCCGCCCCGCAAGGCGTAGAACGAGAAGCCGCCCGTGTAGCAGAACATATTCAGCACTCTCCTGCCCTGCGCATAATGCTCAAGCAGGCTGCGATTCTCACGCTGGTCGACAAAGAAGCCCGTCTTCTGGCCCTTGAGCCAGTCGACATGAAATTGCAAACCATTCTCCATGGCCACATCTTGGTCATACTCGCCCACAATATAGGCGTTCTGCGGGTCGAGATGTGCCTTGTAGGGCAAAGTGGTCTCGCTCTTGTAGTAGACATTCTTGACCAGTCCGTCGGGCAGGCGAGTGAGTGCATCGGCAATCAGGTTGCGTGCAAAGTGCATGCCGGGCGAGTGTGCCTGCATCACGGCAGTGTGACCATAGATGTCGATGACCAGGCCCGGCAAGAAATCGCCCTCGCCGTGAACCAAGCGGAAGGCGTTGTTGTCCTCTCTGATTAGGCCAAGCGCCCGGCGCACACGATAGGCGGCAAGCAGACGGTGCTCGTAGAACGCGGCATCGATTTCGCTGTCGTCAAATGCCAAAATGCGCACCGCAATGCTCCCTATTTGGTAATGACCGTTGCCAATGTGCTCGCCGTCGTGGGTATAGACCGAGACGAGGTCGCCCTCTTCCACGTCGTCCATGCGTTCAATAGCGCCCGAGAACACCCAGGGGTGGAAGCGCTTGAGCGATTCCTCCTTGCCACGGCGCAATATGATTCGTTTATAGACCATTATATCTTGACTAAATGAGGTTATTTACTTGAACAAGAATCGGTAAATATCGTTAGCATTAGCAAATAGCAACAGACCGATGAGGAAAATCATACCGATCATTTGAGCCCGTTCCAGGAACTTTTCACCGGGTTTGCGGCGGAAGATAATCTCAAACAACAGGAAGAGCACATGGCCGCCGTCGAGGGCGGGAATAGGCAGGATGTTCATGAAGGCCAAGATGATTGACAGGAATGCAGTGATGCTCCAGAAGCTGTACCAGTCCCAATGATCGGGGAAGATGCTACCGATAGAGCCAAAACCGCCCAGGCTCTTTGCGCCCTCGCTGGTAAATACATATTTGAATGCTTTGACATAGTCAACCAACTGCTTGCAACCTTTCTCAATGCCACGCGGGATGGACTCAAAGAGGCCGTAACTGTGGTTCTCAGTCTTGAAAAGCTTAGATGCCTCATTTTCCAGCGCAAAGCCCAGCTTGCCGTCGCCATCAATGTCGACATTGACAGTGAGAGTATCGGTACCACGAAGCAGAGTGAGCGGCACAGTCTTGTCTTTATTCTTCTTGAGGTTCTCAGTGAAGACCTCATAGGTAGCGGTTCTCACACCATTGACTGCGAGGAGTTTGTCACCCTCTTTGAGATTAGCCTTGGCTGCACCGCCACGGGGTTGCGTCTGCTTCACGACAACAGGCACATTAACCGCCATGAACTGAATGTCATTCTCCAGGTCGCTATTCACTTGCAGCATGAAGTTCTTGGGCAAGTTGAGCGTGACCGTATCGGTACCGCGAAGCACCTGTACCTTACTGGCCGACAATATCTTGAGTTGGTCGGTATCAAAGTATTCCAATTGAGCCCCGTCGGCCGTAAGAGGAATGTCGTTGTCCATGAAGCCGGCCTTGTGAGCCGTTTCGCTATAGACGATGCCGTCGGTCGCATTCTTGAAAGGCAGATATTCCTCGCCCCAATAGTACACCATGCCGGCATAGATAATGATGGCGAGCAGGAAATTGAACAACACGCCACCCACCATGATGAGCAGACGCTGCCAAGCGGGTTTGGCGCGGAATTCCCAGGGATGTACCTCTTTGCTCAAATCGGAGGCGTTAGTTGTTTCGTCAATCATGCCATTGATGGCGCAGTAGCCGCCCAAGGGCAACCAGCCGATTCCATAGGTAGTGTCACGCCAGGTGGTTTTGCCATTCGCGGGCATTTCATCGGTCTGGGCCTCGTTGCCGGCCGGCACCTCGGCCGGTGTGGCTTCAGCGACAGCTGTTTCGTTTTTATCTTTGTTATCGTCAGGTTTCGGGTCTTCGGGGTTCTTGAAGAAAGTGACCTTGTGCTTCTTGGGGTTCCACGAAACAATCGAGAACCAGGGATTGAAGAACAAATAGAATCTGTCAACTTTCACCTTGAAGAGTCGCGAGAATGTGTAGTGACCTAACTCGTGGATGAACACCAGCAAACCCAGCGATACGATCAGTTCAAATGCTTTTAACCAAAAAGTGCTCATTTTTTACAGTAATGTATGTATTTTTAAGATTTAATTAGAGTGGAGGCAAAACGACGCGTCTCGGAGTTGGTGTTGACATAGTCGTCGTAGGTGGGCGTTTGTATAAAGGGTGCCCAGTCGGTTGCCTGTTGAATTATGTGAAATATCTCGTTGAATTTGATTTTGCGGTCCAAGAAGGCTGCGACGGCGATTTCGTTGGCGGCATTGACCACGCAGGGCACGTTTCCACCGCGCTCGGCGGCATCGTAAGCCACGCGTAATAGCGGGAACTTGTCGAAATCGGGCCGCTCAAAGGTGAGTCGGCTGTAGTCCTCGATGCTCATTCGCTGGCTCACGCTGGGCAAGCGACCGGGCAGGCCCAGAGCATAACGGATGGGCAAATGCATATCGGGCAAGCCGAGTTGCGCCTTGACCGAGCCATCGACAAACTCCACCATGGAGTGCACGATGGATTGCGGGTGCACTACAATCTCGATGTCGCGATGCGAGACTCCGAAGAGCCACTTGGCCTCAATCATCTCAAAGCCCTTGTTCATCATCGTGGCCGAGTCAATGGTGATTTTGGCACCCATGCTCCAATTGGGGTGACGCAGCGCGTCGTCGACGGTGGCTTGATCGAGGCGTTCCTTCTCCCAAGTGCGGAAAGGTCCGCCCGATGCCGTGAGAATGAGTTTGGCTATGTCGTCATGACTCTCCCCCACCAGGCACTGGTAGAAAGCGCCATGCTCAGAGTCGACAGGATACATCTTGCTACCGCTACGAGCCAGGAGGCGTGTGATGAGGTCGCCCGCCACGACAAGGGTCTCTTTGTTGGCGAGCGCTATTGTCTTGCCGGCCTCAATGGCCTTGATGGTCGGTGCCAGCCCGCTATAGCCCACCATGGCGGTCACCACAGTATCAATCTCGGGGCGGGTCACCGCCTGCTCAATGGCCGCCGCGCCGCTTTGCACCTCGATGGGCAGGTCGTCGAGCGATGACCTGACATAGTCATAGTGCTCGTGGTTGCCGATAATCACGAGTTGTGGCCTGTGGAGCCGAGCCTGCGCAATGAGCAAGTCGGCACTGTTGTTCGCCACCAGCACGCTAGCCCGGAACAGTTGCGGATACTCGCTGACGATGTCGAGGGTCTGACGGCCAATAGAGCCTGTACTGCCCAGAATGGCTATGTTTCTAATTTCTTCCACTTGCGTATAATTAGTCAAAATAACTTACAAAGATAAGTCTTTCATTTCGGTTATTAAAATAAAAATTCGGCATTAATTACCATTAACACCGAATTTATGATTTTTTATAAACCTATCAAGAGGTCTGAGCACTCAGAGACATCCTAGAAATCGGAATAACTGTCAGAACTCCAGTGGCACCACCACCTTGAAGGTGATATTGCGGCCCATGTTGCTCACGCCCTGCCGACCCGTCAACAGATTCACAGGAGCATATTTCAGTCGGCTCAGATGATTCTGATACACCTTGTCGGTCAAGTTGCTGCCTATCACATAGACCGATGCCACATGTTTGCCCCTCACATTCAGGTCAGTGCCCACGGTGGCATTGAGCAGCGCATAGGCGGGTGTGGCCGTCTCGGTATTGTCGGCCTTATAGTAGTGGTTTTGCTTGAAATTGTAGTCAAGGCCCACCGACACAAAACTGTTGCAGAACACTTTACCGTGATGGTTCAACTCATACTTGGCATCCACTTGCCAGCGTGGTGCCGGTGTGAACGGCAAGTACTTGCTCTCCTCGGGCTGATGCAACTGCACGGCATCGACCATGCTGAACGACGTGCCCAAGTGCAGCGAGTGGATGGGGTGCACATCAAGGCTCACCTCGCAGCCCAGCAGCCGCGCATCGCCACTGTCGAAGCGATAGGTCATGTAGCCCTCTTCCATTACCTCGTTCACGCGGTGCAGATAAATGTAGTTGTCGATGCGGTTACAGAACAGGGCCAGTTCGGCGCTGAAGTAGCGGCTCGTATAATCCATCGAGAAGTCGAACTGCCAACTGTACTCGGGTTTCAAATTCACATTGCCAAGTTCATAACGCACCGACCCCTCGTGCACACCGTTCGACGCAAGTTCGCTCACATTGGGCGCACGGAAACCGCGCGACACATTCAGTTTCAGGTTGAGTGCATCGGTAGCATGAAATACGGCTCCAAGGCTACCAGTAACGCCATTGAAATTCTTCTTGAAGGGTGCAAACCTAACCACATCGTCTTCAATGAGTTCGGCGCTATTCAAGTGACGATAATCGTAGCGCACACCGCCGTTCAGCACCCACTTGCTCCACTCGCGGGTGGCTGTGGCAAACACGCCCACATCGGTGAGCCGGTATTCGGGTATCAGATACTCCTCGCCCAGATTCAGCGAACGCTGCCACATGCCGTTCACGCCGCCGGTGAACTTCCAGCCACCGAAGTCGCGCGTGATGTAGTTCACATTGTAATTCACCGTGTGCAACTTGAAGTAGAGCGCATAGTCGTTTGGGTGCTCGGCCTCTTCAAACTCCTGACGGCGGTTCTGCTGATAGCCCAGCAGCACATTCAGACGGTCATCGCCCACATAAAAGGTGTTGTTCAGCACTGCCTTGGTGTGATAGACCTGCTGGTAAGGCATGCCGTGATGATAGGTCTTGAGTTTATCGTAGGGGATCTCGAGTTCGCCAGTTTCGCTGTCACGCTCGCCCTCAATGATGCTGGGGGTGATGTGGTAATGCGACACGATGAGTTGCGACTTGCCCCAGTTGCGGTTCAGGCCCAGCATGCCGCGCAAGGCACGCTCGTGGAACTGCGAATTAGGCACATAGCCATCGCACTTGTTCTTGTATTCATGCGCCATTTTCTCGCTGTAGCGCAAGTCCCACAATATGCCCTGCTTGTTACCGGCAAAGTTGAGCGAGTAGTCGAACAGACCGTTATTGGTCTGATACTCGGTCGACAGGTTCAACTTGATCTTGCCCAACGGAACCACCGGATAGGGGTTGAACTTGATGACACCCGCCATGGCATCGGAGCCATACACGAGGCTGGCCGGGCCCTTGAGTATCTCGACCGAGCCCACACTCTGGCCATCGACCTCAATGCCATGCTCATCGCCCCACTGCTGCCCTTCTTGCCTGATGCCGTCGTTCACCACCACAATGCGGTTGTAGCCCAGACCACGAATTACAGGTTTCGAAATACCGCTGCCAGTGGTAATCTGTGATACACCTGGTTGAGTGGCTATTACATCGATCACATTCGAAGCCGACAGGGCCTGCATCTCGCGGCCAGTGAGCATCTTGACAGGGGCCGACGAGTTCTTGAGGCGGGTTTCGCCCGTGGCACCCGTCACCACCACTTCTTTCAGATTCAAGTGGCGATAAAACACATCGGTTGTGTCTATTTCTGCTTGTTTTTCTTGCGCAAAAGCCGGTAACACACTGGCGATTGCAATAAGGTTTATAATGATATGTTTATTGATTTTCATTGTGTCTGTGATGATTTGCCCATCAGCACATGCCCGCACCACACACCGCCGCGCCACAATAGTGGCCACGACGCATGTGCAAGCACACACTCATGGAGTTTTTAATAAAAAGTAAAAAAAAAATAGATGTCTGTTCTCATCACAGCAACGGAGGTCCCCTGCGATAAATGCCGGTCACACATTTCTGGAAATGCGAGGGGCTGACGAACACACTTTGCATCACTACCAGACTGAGCATGAGCATCATGACTATGCCCATGGCCGTGACAAAGTCCTGGCCCAGGAATCGGCACAACACGCAATCGTCAACACTGGCTTTCTCGACCGTCAGGTGAGCGGTGTGCTGCACATGACACTCGCATTGCTCGCAAGTGGTATCGACCGCATTTTGTTCATAGTGCACATGCAGCGACGACAAGAGTACCATCGGCAAAAAGACCGACAGCAATATCCATGACGATATTTTCTCTTTGCGTTTCAACTGCATTGCGCTGCAAAAATAGATATTATCCTTTATTTATGCAACAAGAATCACTCGTTAACCTGCACCACCATGCCGTCATAGGCCAGTTCCACGCCAGCGGGCAAACGCTGGTTCACCCGGGCATGCAGGCCCATATCGTGACTCATGTGGATGAGAATGGCACGGCCGGGCTTAATGCGTTCAATGAGGGCAAGAGTTTCATCGAGCGACATGTGCGAGAGATGCTCGCGCTTGCGCAGGGCGTTGATTACCAGCAGCGGCACGCCTTGCAGTCGCTCCACAACGCTATCGTCCATCGTCTTGCAATCGGTAATATAGGCAAGAGGGCCTATGCGGTAGCCCAAGATGGGCAACTTGTAGTGCATCACCGGCAAGGGGAGAATCTCCACATCTCCAATGTTGAACGGCACATTCTCCTTGATGGGCATCACTGCCAGTCGCGGCACGCCCATGTAGAGATGCTCGGCAAAGCAGTAAGGCAAGCGCGCATGGAGGTCGTCAATCACATCCTGGCGGGCATAAATCGGGAAATCGCCATTGGCGCAATAGGCGCGCAGGTCGTCGATGCCGCCCACATGGTCGTAGTGAATGTGGGTGACGAGCAGTGCATCGAGGTCATTATTGCTCGCAGTGAGCATCTGTTGGCGGAAGTCGGGACCGCAGTCAATGAGCAACCGCTTGCCCTTGTAGCGCACGATAGCGCTGCAGCGCAGGCGCTTATCGTGGGGATCGGTTGACTGACACACCGGGCATTGGCACCTGATTTGAGGCACACCCGTTGAGGTTCCTGTTCCTATGAATTCAATCTCAAGCATAATGAATCATCTCCTGAAGTTTTTGAGCAACCCATCTTCAAAGTAAAGATAAATGCCACCATCGTAGTACCAGTATTCCTTGAGACCATTCTGGTCGGGTCGAGTATTAACGCTCTTGGGAGCTCCCATCGACAAGCGGCATTCCTCTTTGGTCATGTCGGGCTGTACGGTGCCGTGCACGATGTGGTTCCAGACGTCGTCGCTGATATGCGAATACGTCTTGCGCAAATCGGTGGCGGTAAACTGCGCATCGAACGCTCTGGCGCGCATGGCACGGTTGTCGTCGGCAACCCACAGGACCGCTTGCTCGCCGGTATCCTGCGCCCTGAAGGTGATTTTCAACGCATAGACCTTGTTGCCCGGCTCCACCTGTGTGATAGTCACGGGAATGAACTGGCGACCGTCTTTCATCTCGCCACTGCGAGGGTCATACCAAATGCGGGTCTTGACGTAAAAGGTCTTTCCCTGAATCTGCGATGCGGCGTGTTGCACCACATCATTGTCAATAAAAAAGGGAATGGTATAGCCGCGATGCAACTCGGCAAGCGTCTTGCTGGTGCGATAGGAGTAATCGTGCCGCCCATCGGTAAAGATGAGCGTCACCAGGCTATTGTTATCAAGCAGACTGCCGGTCTTGTAGCTCTTGTAAGACAGATACTTGCCGGCCAGGTGCAGTGTATCGATGCTATAGTCGGGGTTTGGAGCGAACAGCAAGCGTGCTTGGTCGTCGCACACATAGAAGCGCTTGCCCACAGGCCAGGAAGCGACCGAATCGCGTGGAGCGATGTCGATGAGCGCTGAGCCGGCGGTGGTTTCAGAGCCTGTCGACAATGCGCGTTTCACATCTTTGTCGGTCACCTTTTTAGTGCCTTCCACGCCGGTGAAGCAGCCACTCAGCGGCAAGAGTAGTAACAGGGGTAATATGAGTTTACTTGCGTTCATTCGCTTTATAGTTTCGCAACAAAGTTACGACTTTATTCTTAAACACGCCCGCTAACACTCTCCATTTTGCATAATTTTACACCCAAATCGGTCATTAGGCGACTCTATGTGTTTATTAAAGGTCTATTTATGGCTGAATTTGGTTAAAGTTTTCGTGATATTTCATGATTTTTTAATTACCTTTGCACTTTAGTTATGATTTATCCCAAAAATTTTGAACAGAAAATAGGCTTTGATGTGGTGCGGCACGAGATTTCGCGCCGTTGTGTGAGTCCGCTGGGTGTGACCTACGCTGAGCGAATGCAGTTCTCGTCGCAGTTTGACGAAGTGAGCCGCCTGTTGGCGCAGACCAACGAGTTTCTGGGCATACTGCAATCGCGCCGTGAATTTCCGCTCAATTTCGTGTTTGATATGCGAACACCACTGCGCACGATTGCCACTCCCGGCACCTATCTGAGCGCCGAGAACCTGTTCAACTTGCAACGGTCGCTCAACACAGTGGGACAAATCATTGCGTTCTTCAAACCGCTCAACGATGAGGCTAACCCCTACCCCAACCTCACGAAGCTCACCGCCTCGATGATGGCCTTCCCCGAAATCACGACCGAGATTAATCGCGTGCTTGACAAGTTTGGCAATGTGAAAGACAATGCCTCGCCTCAATTGCTGGAACTGAGGCGGACCATCGCGCAGACCACAGCGGGCATCAACGGCATCATGCGACGCATCATCAGTCAAGGCAGGGAAAGCGGCGTGTTTGATAGCGACACGGCCCCCAGTGTGCGCGACGGCCGCTTGGTTTTACCGGTCTCGCCCATGCACAAGCGCAAAATCAAGGGCATCGTGCATGACGAGTCGGCTTCGGGCAAGACCGTATTCATTGAACCGGAAGAGATAGTTCAAGCCAATAACCGCATACGCGAGACCGAGGCCGAGATTGCGCGCGAAATTATCCGCATCCTCACCGAGGTGACCGACATGATTCGCCCGATTACCGACCAGTTGCTGGGCACCTATGCCACACTGGGCAAGATTGATTTTATTCGCGCCAAGGCGCTGTTCGCGCTTGAGATTGACGCGCAATTGCCCCATCTGCACAAGAATCCCGGCATTGAGTGGTATCACGCGGTGCATCCCGCCCTCTTCTTGTCGCTCACCCAGCAAGGCAAGGAAGTGGTGCCGCTGAACATTGAGCTCAACAAGGAGAATCGCATCCTTATCATTTCAGGCCCCAACGCCGGCGGCAAGAGCGTGTGTCTGAAGACCGTGGGCGTGGTCCAGTACATGATGCAATGCGGTGTGCTGCCTCCATTGCACAACAACTCGCACATGGGCTTTTTCAAGAGCATCTTTATTGACATAGGCGACCAGCAGTCAATTGAAGATGACTTGAGTACCTACAGCTCACACTTGCAGAACATGAAGATGTTTCTGAGCCATGGCGATAGGCAGTCGCTCATGCTCATTGACGAGTTTGGTAGCGGTACCGAGCCGCAAATAGGCGCCGCCATAGCCCAGGCCATCCTGGAACAACTCAACGACAAGCATGTGATGGGCGTCATCACCACGCACTACCAGAACCTGAAGCACGTTGCCGACGAGACCCCCGGACTGGTGAACGGTGCGATGCTCTATGACCGCCAGCACATGCAGCCTCTGTTCCAGCTATCAATAGGTTATCCCGGCAGTTCATTTGCCATTGAAATTGCCCGCAAAACGGGACTCCCAGCCCAGGTCATCGACAAGGCCAGCGAGATTGTGGGCAGTGACTACATCAACATGGACAAGTATCTGCTCGACATTGTGCGTGACCGCAAATACTGGGAGAACAAGCGATATGACATCCACCAGAAACAGAAACGCCTTGATGCCATCATTGAAGACTACACCGCCCGCATCGATGAACTGAAGCAGGAACAATGGCGCATCATCAAGGAGGCCAAGACTGAGGCACAAGATATCATAAGCCAGAGTAACGCTCAGGTGGAACGCACCATCAAGGAAATACGCGAGGTGCAAGCCCACAAAGAGAAGACCAAGGAGGTGCGCTCGCAACTTGACGACTTCAAGCGTCGCCTACAGCAACTTGACGAGGGAGAGACCACACAGCAAATTAAGCAGCTCACCGATAAACTGCCAGCCAAGCCCAAGAACAAACCCAAACCCAAGCCCAAGAAAAGCGATGACAAAAAACGTCCGCTCGCTGCGGGCGACAACGTGATACTCAAGGGAGCTTCGACCGTGGGCACGATTCTGTCGGTTGATGAGAAATATGCCCTTGTGGCTTTCGGCAACCTCAAGACGCGAGTTGAGACTGAGCGGCTGGAGCGCACCCTGAAGAAAGCCACCACCATTGCCGGCAAACCCGCCTCAATCAGTGCAAGCACCACCGACGGCATTCGCTCGCGACAGCTACAGTTCAAGCCCGACATTGATGTGCGCGGAATGCGTGCCGATGAGGCGCTGCAAGCCATCACCTACTTCATTGACGATGCTATTCAGTTCAATGCCAGCCGTGTGCGCATCTTGCATGGGACCGGCACCGGTGTGCTGCGCGAGGTCATCAGGCAATACCTGAACAGTGTGCCGGGAGTCGTTAGTTATCGCGATGAGCATGTGCAGTTTGGCGGTGCCGGCATCACCATCGTCGACCTCGAGTAACCACAACACCCACAAACGATTGGGAATAGAAACAAAAGAAGGGGCGCACACCAGGTCGCGTCCCTTCTTGCTATGGTTTCGTGTTTTTGTGTGAGCTGTTACTCTCAGCGCACAATCACTTTCTTGCCATTGTGGATGTAGAAACCGGGAGTTGGATTGGTGACACGCTGGCCGGCGAGGTTATAGTAAAATCCATCGCCAGTGGGCTGACTCTCAGTCTTCACATCGTTGATGCCTGTTATAGTATTATTTGCGGTTAAGTCAATCGGGAACACCAAATACTTATCGATTGGCGTCACATCCTTACCTATCACACGGTTGACATTGAGTGTACCGTCTTGGCCGGTCTCGACCAAATTGCGGCGCAAAATAGCATGAAATTCATAAACTTCGTCTGTGCTCAGAAGTGGCTTGATTTCAGCTTCAGGAATGGCATTCAAATCCCAATTGACGGTAAATGCTCCGCTGAAATCGGCAGTATTCACGCCCTGAGTTTCGTCCTTGGCAGGAACGACAAACACATCTCCCCCCTTCCACATCGCCATGGTGAGCATTGCATACTCTTGAGTCTTAGGATTGAGGAAATAATAGGAATTGTTATCCGTCGTGATCACAGTCTCGTCCATGAAGTTCACAGGGCAATAGTAGTTGGGGACATAATCGGCCACTCCATCAACCTCCGGATCGGCATTGACAACGATGCGGTGATTCAAGTTGTCGGCATAGGTTCCTGTGATGGTACCGGCAGCAATCGTATGACCGACATAGGTCTGCTGAATCTGCAGTGCGCGCTCAGCAGTAACGTCTCCAAAGTCCAGTTCTACCCAGTTGCTTTGGTCCCACTCGAGCGAAGGATTCATTCCGTGCACCGAGCCCATCAGGCGTTTCAAGTAGTCGATGCAGCCAGGGTTTTCTGACTTCTCGATAGAGATGTTACCTTGATCCTTGCACCACAAACTTCCACCTTGCGCATAGACACCAACCAGCTGATCAGCAACAGTGTAGGCTGCGTTCGCAACACCATTCTCCTCAATCCACGCCAACGTCGTGGGAGGCTTCACCTCGAAGGAAGAGTGTGCAAAGGCCTCAAGCACATAAGAAGTACCACCAGATGAGGAGGTTAACATAAATATGCCCCAACCATTAGAGTTCAATATGGTCATGGTTTTATTGACTATATCAATCTCAAATGATAATGGACTACCTCCTCCATATATATATCTAGACTTGTTGTAAGTAGCATAGTTTGGAGTTAACCAAAAATTTGATCCAGAGGTATTGTATTGTGCCGAAGCAACGAATGCATATTTTGCACTAGAATAATAAGCACCACTTGTATTAGATGCGTCGGAGAAATAGTAGGGAGTCAGCGAAAACTCACACTTTGTGTAATTGTCTTTCCACTGGAAGTTGCAGTTATGGTTCTTATTATCAAAGACCAAATCACACACTTTTTTCAGCCTACTATGATTATAAAAATTCTTTAAAGTGAGTCTACCGTAACTTCCTGATTCATTAATATAATTTGGTTCCCAGATCACTTCAACATCCTGCGTTCTGACTAAAACAGATTCAGAGGTATTGGATGCTTGATAGTAGTCATAGCGCACCATGTTCCACGTAAAAGCTTCGGGCAAAACACTGGGGTCGGTATATGTCTGTGCATTTACTGCCCATACATTTAGAGCAGAGAGTATTGCTACTCCCATAAATAATAGTTTTTTCATCAAATATGAATTTTGGTCTAAAAAAATCTTAGAAATTCTCACTTTAGCGGATGACGACCTTCTTGCCATTGTGGATGTAGAAACCGGGAGTCGGATTGGTGACACGCTGGCCGGCGAGGTTATAGTAAAATCCATCGCCAGTGGGCTGACTCTCAGTCTTCACATCGTTGATAGCTGTAGTAGGCACGTTGCTGGCACCTGAAGTCTCGTAGTACTCAATCACATAGCTTGAAGGTGCGCCATAACGGTCTTTACACATGAAGGCACCCCAAGGCTGGTTGATGGTGAGTGTGTTTGTTGCCAGGTCGAGCACACAGTCGAGTGCCACCCCACCGTTATAGGCATACCACGAACCGGCACCGTCGAGCCAATAGCGTGAATAGGTACTGCTATTACCTTTCTTGGCTCGCGCCAGGAGTGCGTACTGGCTGAGTTTGCCGTAAGCATTGGTGTATTCAGCACCCGTCTGGGCCATTGAGAAGAA
The DNA here is from genome assembly GCA_946412245.1 of uncultured Bacteroidales bacterium. Classification (GTDB taxonomy): domain Bacteria; phylum Bacteroidota; class Bacteroidia; order Bacteroidales; family Muribaculaceae; genus Sodaliphilus. The sequence goes on along the minus strand of CAMKGM010000009.1, from coordinate 3,524 downwards.
GTAGCCCGTGAAACTGAAAGTGCACTTGCTACCGTCCTCGCTCCACTGGAAGTTCAAGTTATTCTCGTTAGTAAATTCAATGCTTGCAGATTCCTGCACCCATTCGTGATTAAAGAAATTGTTGACGGTGAGTCTGCCATAGCAAGCCGAACCATTCTGATAGTCAGGCTCCCACAGGATCTCAACCGGCTGTGTGTTAACCAAGACAGGCTTGCCGGCATCGTCGATGCCACGATAGTCGTAGCGCTGCACTTGGATAGTGAAATAATCAGGGAAAAAATCGGGTATCTCGGCATAAGTCTGCTTGTCGATTGCACTTGCCGAGATAGTGGCTAAAACAGCCAACGAAAGAAATGAAATCTTTTTCATAGTTTTGATATTTTGTTAGATATTATTCGCCAAATAAACCGAGAATGATGTTAATCAGAATGGTCACATCCTGCACATTCACTGAGCCGTCGAAGTTCAAGTCACCCAATATATTGCCCACACGCAGACGCACCGAAGCACTGAGTTCAGGATTTGCTACCGATGTGGCTGTGATGATCACCGGCTTAGGGGTCACATTCGCGCCTTCGAGCACAGCCGTCACCAGTCCGTTTTCATCCACAGTGGCCACCGTCTCGTCGCTCGAAGTCCATGTCACCTCCTGGTTGGCATTGCTTGGTAGGATGGTTGCCACAAGTTGCAGCACATCGCCAGGTCCCAGCACCTTATTGTCAGAATCGGTGAAATTCAGTGAAATACTCTCAGGTGTGGCCTCGGGATAGATGAAGATGTTATCGTCGTTGTAGAAGATGGTGGTGTTGCTGATGGTACCAATCCACTCGTCGGTCGATGGTGAGCACAACGACCAATTGGTGTCAAAGGTCAGGTGTGTCTCGGTACCATGACCCGTGATGGTCCAGCGAGAATTGCCATCGGTGCCATAGCAATAGTAACGGCCACCCGTATTAGAATCGGTGTAGAGCAATGTGGGTGGTATCTCGAAGGTTGAGTCGCTTTTCATCGTAATATCCATCATGGTGCTCATGCCAAAGAAGTTGAAGATTGACAGTTTTGATGCTCCACCAATACCATTCTGGCCCATCACTACGGGTTCGGTATAAACCGTGCCGTCGTAGGTGTAACGCATGGTGCCATTAGCCTTCTTGCAAATTGTCATGCCAGTGCAGGCAACATAGGGAGTGCCATCACTCATCTGTATGGCCCATTTGTTGCTTGTGGACATACCGCTACTGTAAATGTTAAACTTGATGGGACTCGAAGAACTGGTGGTATTCACCAGATAGCCCGGTTCATAGCCATCAACATTCACAACTAATTGGCCCGACGGAATTGAGAGAGTACCCTGACCTCCCGCCAAACTCACCGTACCCGTAATATCGGTAGCGAGGCTTCCTATCCACCACCCGCCGATAACGACCTGACCACTCGACAGACCTGCACGAATAGTAATGGTAAAGTACTGCTGAGTTCCATCGCTATAGTTCACCATCCAAGTGCCGTAGAGGTCGCTGATGGTGTTGAAGGCCTTTTGGGGGCCTAATTTCATCAGAGTCAGACTGCCTTCATCGACAGTCATAGACTTTTCAGTCGTAGCCAAAAATGGCATTGCTTTCATCACTTTTTGTTGTGGCTGAAGACTCTGAGAAGAACTACCGGGCATAGCGTAGTTAGACAAAGCCAAGGAGAGCAGACACAACACAATTAAAATCCTTTTCATCTTGCTTACTTAATATTATTAAAATATTACTATTAATAACAAATTGTGAATTTTGGCAACAAAAATACAACATATTCTTGTTTTTGTCAAGAATATGACGCATAAAAATGCAATTTAGAATCTAAAAAGGGTACTAGACAGCTATCGTTTGAAAGTGGCCGGGGGACATGCGTTGCGGTTGAGGAAGATGTAGGTGGTATTGAGCGCGATGTAAGCGCGGCTCATGTACCAAATACCCTGAAAATCGTTGTTCTTGGTTCCCCATGAGTTCTTCACCATGTAGTATTCGCGGCCATTTTGGTCCTTGGCCTTGCCAAAGATGAGCATCACGTGGTCGTAGGTGCTCTGCCAGTTGTCGAAGCGTTCTTGACGCAGTTGCTGGCTCACCTCCAACTCGGGTGACTCAAAGCCCAGCTTGGCAAAGTCGGAGTCATTCTTGCATGCTATGCCCAAGCCTCGGCGGGTGAATCCCACCTCGCTCACGTCGCCTCCCCACGCCACATTATAGCCCTTGTCGAGCGCTGTGTCGATGATGTTCATCATCTCGTTGAGCGGCACATTGTAGCTGGGTCGTGGACGCCACTTGTAGGGTGCCTCAATGACAAATCCCTCATAGAAAGGGTGATGCGTGAAGCTGGTGATGCTCACATAGTCGTTCCAGTCAAGACCGAGCGAAGCAGCGAAGCCGGTGGGTGTGTAGGTTTTCCCTTCATAGACGAATGTCTCCGGACACTTGCCCAGATAACTGTCGAGTATGCCTTGCAGACCATCTTTCCAGCGAGGCGTGAGTTGCTTGCTGTTGCTACCGGCAACCGATTTCACATAAGGCTCAAGGACACTGAAAAACTCCTTGAAGTTGGCAAGCGAGTCACCGGCATACATGGGTTGCACCGGCATAGCACTCTCGGGACAGATGCCGTGGCGGCGGATGACCGACAGCACGTCGTCGCACGAGCCTCCCTCGGAGAACCGGCTGTTGCCGTGCATGCGCACATGATAGTCGGCACAGTCCACATAGTCCTTGCTGGCCACAAACATCTCGGCCAAATCGTAGGTCTTGCCCGACTTGCGCAGAATCTCGCCCTCGAAAAAGGCGCAGGTGGCATAGGACCAGCAAGTGCCGCTCTTATTCTGATTCTTGACAGGCGTTATGGCATTAGCTTTCACAACAGTAAACACAGGCTTCTTCTCTTGCGACTGACCTGCAACTGTGCACACGATCAGCATCGCCAGTAAGGTCATCATTGTTTTTTTCATAGCACACATTTTAATAATTAATTTGCAGATTGTTTATGATCACAAAATGTATGATTTGTTCATTGCAAAATTACGAAAAACAAGTCATTACTACAAACCATTCCACACCTTTTATTGATTTTTCACACCGCAACCTCGCCCTCCCGTGAGCGCCCCACAGCCACCCAAAACCACAATATATAAACCAGAAACCTTTTAAACCTACGCTATCACCACGGCTGTTCCACTGACTGCGACCATGAGCATCGAACCGTTAGCGCCGATGGTCTCGTAATCGATGTCGATGCCCACCACGGCATTGGCACCCATGGTTTGAGCCTGTTGTATCATTTCACGCATCGACGAATCCCTGGCATCGCGTAGCACCTTTTCATAACTGCCGGCACGCCCGCCCACAATGTCACGAATTCCTGCAAAAAAGTCCTTGAACACATTTGCACCAATAATAGTCTCGCCAACGGCAGACCGCGCGAGGCCATCACACTGCACGCCTACAGCGTGCATGCCGGGGCGCGTGCCTTCACATTCTATGTGCAGCGGC
>CAMKGM010000008.1 GCA_946412245.1 uncultured Bacteroidales bacterium | reverse complement strand
GGCGAATGAGCTCGGTGCCGGTGGTGATGTTGCCCCACTGGTCGCTACCGCCCATTTGCAAGCGGCAACCCTCATGCTCGTAGAGGTAGAGGTAGTCGTAGCCTTGGAGCAGTTGGTATGAGAACTCGGTGAACGACATGCCGTGGTCGGCGTTGGCGGCGAGGCGCTTCTTGACCGAATCCTTGGCCATCATGTAGTTCACGGTGATGTGCTTGCCAATGTCGCGAATGAAGTTCAGGAAGCTGAATTCCTTCATCCAGTCGTAGTTGTTCACGAGGATGGCGTGGTTAGGCGCGTCGCTGTCGAAGTCGAGGAACTTGGCGAGCTGCTGACGGATGCACTCTTGGTTGTGGCGCAGGGTCTCCTCGTCAATGAGTTTGCGCTCTTGCGACTTCATCGAGGGGTCGCCAATCATGCCGGTGGCGCCGCCCACCAATGCGATGGGGCGATGTCCGGCGCGCTGCAAGTGCTTGAGCATCATGATGCCCACCAGGTGTCCGATGTGGAGCGAGTCGGCAGTGGGGTCGATGCCCACATAGGCCGAGGTCATTTCCTTGTTGAGCTGTTCTTCAGTACCGGGCATGATGTTGTTGATCATGCCACGCCAGGTGAGTTCTTCTACAAAATTAAAGTTTGCCATTGTTATGCGGTGTTTTTGATTATAGTTTGCTATGTTTATTGTTGTAGTTTACAGTCTTCAGCGCAACAGTTTGCGGTTTGATGGGCACAAAGTTACGCATAATTCGCCAAAAGGGCAAATTGAAGCCAATCATAGAATGTGTGGTACGTGCTACGGGTTTATTATTAGTAAACTACGGATTAGTCTGATTAATCTGATTTGTTTGGATGCTGCAGAATAATCTCAAAAAGGACAAAAAGCTACGAAAAGCTTCGCTTCGCTCAGAAATTATTGATGTGCGCAGTACGACCCACAACTTCGCTACAGAGTTGCCGCCCTGCGGGCTTAAAATTGCTACGCTTCGCTTTAAAATTAGGGTATTAAAATTGGGTCGAGTGGTGCTGTCTAAAGGCACCGCACGCCACTTCGTGACTCGTGCTGCACCATCTCCCCGAGCACTTCGTGGTTGGGGATGGGTGGGACATTGGGGATGGATGATTTTTTTGGGAATGGTGGGAAAGGGCGGGAATTCGTGGAAATCGTGGAAATCGAGGAAAGTTGGGAATTCTGGGAAAGCTGGGAAAACTGGGAAAGTTGGGAAAACTGGGAAATTTTGGAATTGCTTGATTGATAGGTGATTGAAAATATTTGGCAGAACGAAAGTGGTATGATAGGGATGACGAAAGTGGTATGATAGAGGCAACGAATGCGGTACAATGACGAGAACGAAGGTGGTATGATAGGGATGACGAATGCGGTACAATGATGGCATGCATGTTTTCAGGAGTAAAGATGGTCGAGATCGGCCATCTTTTTGGAAAGGGAGGGATACAGTGGGTTTTGTCATGATGGAAAATAATTAATGTTCATATGCGGGGGCGAAGATAAGGGATGATGAGCGCAAAGAAAATGGTAATTGCAAATGATGTAGCTTTACGAACAAATAATGTTAATAAGTTGTTTAGGCGATTTAACAAATAATGTTTATCTTTGCACATAATGAATATTTAAGCCACGATAAATGATGAAGAAAGAAGAAATACAGGCTCTATTCCAAAGCTACGAGAATGCGGTTTGCATGATTGAAGAAACCGAATGCTGGAGTGCAAGGGATTTGCAAAAGTTATTCGGATATAGTCTTTGGCAAAACTTTACAAATGTTATTGCGAAGGCAAAAGAGGCATGTGCCAATGTAGGACAGAATATATTGGATCATTTTATTGACGTCAATAAGATGATAACTGCAGGAAAAGGTGCTCAGCGAGAAGTGGATGACATTATGCTTACCCGCTATGCTTGCTATCTGGTCGCACAGAATGGCGACCCAAGAAAGCCGCAGATTGCTTTTGCACAGACTTATTTTGCTGTTCAGACTCGTCGTGCAGAACTGATAGAGCAACGACTTTTGGAAGTTGAGCGAGTTAAAGCACGAGCCAAATTGCAAGAGACAGAACGAAAACTTTCGGGCATCTTGTATGAACGCGGAGTAAATGACCAGACTTTTGCCATCATTCGTTCCAAGGGTGACCAGGCTCTTTTCCGTTTGAACACAAACATGATGAAGCGCAAGTTGGGGATGCCACAAGGCCGTCCTCTTGCCGATTTTCTTCCCACCATTAGCATCAAAGCCAAAGACTTCGCTGCAGAAATGACCAGTGTCAATGTGCAAACCAAAGACCTTCAAGGCGAAGCATCTATCACACGGGAACATGTCGACAATAATGCCGCAGTGCGTAAGATGCTCACAGAACGAGGTATTATCCCAGAAAATCTTCCTCCTGCAGAGGATGTCAAGAAGATAGAACGCCGTTTGGCAAGCGAACAGAAGAAGATGCTGAAAAATAAAAAGAAATAAGATAAAGTTTATACGAAAAAAATGTGCCAGAGACACATGAAGTTTTACAAAAAAACTATGAGAGTATTAACAAATTAGGTCTTGTGCTTATAAGGTTATTTCTTACGAAATGCCGTTACTCTAAGAGAAGACAAAAAGACACATTTAAATTGCCAAATAAATTGAGAATATGATTAATGATAGTGAGAGAAAATATTTGATAGAATGTCTTGCAAGCGGCAAAGATATTCCAGAAGACTTCAAGGAAAAGTTATTCCCTGTTTTAAAGAGAGAGTATGAAATTCAATATGCAGGAAAGATGCGCAAGAGTGATATCTTGGCTGATGAAGATGGAACATTTGCCGTTCCCTTGCAAATAGAGAAAGTGTATAACGGGAAAAGAGAGGCTTTTAATGATGGATGGCAGAACCTTTTGGTTTTTGGAGACAACCTCCAGTTTCTAAAAACAATCTATAAAAACGAAGACCCAATAATAAAAGACAAAGTCAAAGGCAAAGTCAAATTGATATATATTGATCCACCTTTTGCAACAGACAGTGATTTTGAGTCTAATTCAGGTCAGATGGCCTATTCTGACAAAAAAGAAGGTGCAGATTTTCTAGAGGCATTGCGTCGCCGTCTAATTGTTGCCAAAGAGATTTTGTCGAAAGATGGGACTATATATTTACATCTTGACTCAAAAAAAAGTCATCCAGTTAAAGTTATATTGGATGAAATTTTTAGCGGGTTTGACTTTGCTGAAATCATATGGGTGTGTGGTCTTATGGGACATGGAAAATTCTATCCCAAATCACATGAAACGATTTTTTGTTACAAAAGTAAAAATGCTCCTTTTTACCCTCCTTCAAGATTAGGCTACTCAGATAGAATTGTAAAAGCTTTACAATTGGATGAGATTGGCTGGTATTATACACGTGGAAAAGAAAGTAGCGGCGGGACAAAATGTCTAAAAACATATATTTCCCACAATCCTCTGATATCCAAAGAAGAGGCTATAAGAGAGGCCACAGAAAAAAGGCCCCAAACTGCATGGGACGTGTGGATAGGGAAAAAAGAACTTGCTAAAGCATTTAATGACATTCCAGTAGGGACATATGCATATACGCCAGCGGATGATAATGATTATCCTACTCAAAAACCAGAAGATCTTCTAAAAAGAATTATTATGGCATCCTCAAATGAAGGTGACCTTATTATGGATTTTTATGGTGGAAGTGGAACAACTGCAGCTGTAGCAGAAAAGTTGAACAGAAAATGGATTACCTGTGACATCGGAAAATTTAGCTTTTATACTATTCAAAAGAGAATATTAAAAATAGATGAATCCAAATCTCTAATTAGTCCCAAACAGAAATATGGTAGGATAGCCAAAAGTTTTTCAACTATTTATACTGGTATATATGATTTGAATAAAATGCAAAACCTTAATAAAGAAAGGTATATCAGTTTTGCCTTGCAACTTTTTGAGGTAGATAATACCCCTTTTTCTATTAAAGGGATTGAGTTCCAAGGAGAACGGAAAGACGGTTATCCCGTAATTGTATGGGACTATTGGAACTATAAAGATAGTAATGTTGATGAACACTACTTAATTCAAATAGCCAATGTTTTAGGAAATAGTGCATCTAAACGTATTTATATTATTGCACCAGCTAATTCTGTTGATTTCATTGAAGATAATTTTGAAGTTGGTGACATCAACTTCTATTTCTTGAAAATACCTTATCAGGTTATTCGCGAATTACATCCTGTTGAGTTTGCAAAAATGCGGCAACCGCAAAGCAGAAAGAATATCAATGATTTAGATAAAGCCATAGGTTTCCATTTCATGTATCAGCCAGACGTTGAAGCAACTCTTAACAACAATCAAATAATACTAACAAAATTTGTTTCAAATTTTAAGAATGAAGAAACAAAGAACGAAATGGCAAATTTTGAAAGTCTCAGCATGGTTATTATTGACAATAATTATAATGACGAAGAATTTGTGATGAGCAGTTGCCATTTTAAAAATGATATCACTAAAGAGGAAGAAAGGCTCGTAATTCCTATTGTGATAGAAGGCAGCAAGATCTGTGCCGTGTTTGTCGATATATATGGAAATGAGTTTAAACAGGTATTTAAAGTAAAGTAAGTATGATTGGAACCAAGACATTCAAGACCAATGAGTTAGTATTAAGTATTAAAAAGAACTCATTTGATAGTACTCGTTTTCCACTTCACGAATGGGAACGATTTATTGATATTTTGTGCGGAGACAGAGACTACCAGAAAGAAGCAATCAAGTCCTGTTTAATATACTTGATATCTGACAGATATCGTTCCATAGAAGACCTAGTTGAGGAGAACTTCAATAAAAACGATACTCTGCGGGAAAAGTTTAATACAATAGAGAATTACAAACAAAAGTTACAGTTACCCAAGAGGAAATCTGGATGCATAGATTTAGCAACAGGAACTGGTAAAAGCTATGTCATTTATGGAATAGCGCAAATAGCATTAGGATTAGGAATAGTCGATAAAGTGTTAGTACTTGGACCACCTAGTACAACCATCGAAAAAGGATTAACAGATAAATTCAATTTACTATCATCAAAGCCTGAATTAAGAAATGCTATACCAGATGGTTCTCATTGTAAGTCTGTTGAAATCATTGATGCAAATAGAACAATAACGAGCAATTGTGTTTGTATAGAGAATATTAACGCAGTCTATTCGAATGCAAATTCATCAATCCATGATAGTTTAGCCTTTAATGGCAGTAGTTGCCTTGTTTTAAACGACGAAATACACCATGCATATAACAAAGTGTCAGGAAATAGTGCTGAAAGCAAATCTATTAAAAAGTGGAAAGAGTTCTTGCTTGATAATTCGTACAATTTTAAATATATTATCGGATTTACAGGAACTGCATACATAGACAATGACTATTTTAATGATATTATCTATAGATATTCTCTGAAGGATGCTATAGCTGATGGCTTTGTAAAAAGAGTAAACTATATTGACAGGAATACTGATGAAAACGAGAATGAGAAGTTCCAAAAGATATTGGCAAATCACAGAAAGAATCAAGAAGTTTATACTAATATTAAACCTCTTACTATATTAGTGACAAAAGATATTAAAGCTGCAAAACAATTAAGGACACGGCTGGTAGAGTTTTTAGAGCAAGCAGGCGAATTTGGAAGCGAAGATAAAGTTTTGCGTGTTACTTCTGCCCCAGAAGACAAAAAGAATGTCTTAAGGTTACCTTTTGTTGATGATAAAGATGACCCAACAGAATGGATTATTTCTGTTGCTATGCTCACTGAAGGATGGGATGTGAAAAATGTGTTGCAGATTGTCCCTATGGAAGATAGAGCTTTCAATTCGAAATTATTGATTGCACAGGTATTAGGTAGAGGCTTAAGAATTCCTGAAGACTACCATAGGGCAGAAGTAACTGTGTTTAATCATTCCAGATGGAGTAAGAATATAAAAAATCTTGTGCAAGAAGTTCTTGAATTGGAAACTACAATCAAGAATGGAGTTCTTACAGATGGAGATAGGAGCGCATATCATTTTACTTTATATAATATCTCATATAAGAAGGAAAAGCAGGAAGTCGTAATTGAAAAGGATGTACAAACTTTCAAGTATAAGTCCTATTTCAATTTTGATTCAGAAGTTTTTCACAAAGAAAGTGAAATAGAGTATATAAAGGTTGGAAATCAAGAGATTCCTTTCAAGCAGACATATAATATTGAAAGAGAGCGATTCCTTATTTCTGATATTTTAGATAAGATTGAAGAAAGTTTTAGAATTAGGAAGCATGAAAGAATACTGCTCAATATTGATGGAGAGCAGTTTTCTGAAGAAAACCTTCCATCAAGAGAGGTAATTGAGTCCATGATTAGAAACTCTATGAAAAGAGTAGGGCTTTCTGGTAATTACCTCGGTAAATCAAATAGGGATAAAGTTATATCAGCCTTCAATACTTTATTGCGAAAAAAACCGAAAAGTGTTTCTATCAATAAATCTACTGATGATTTGTTTGAGATTTTGACAAGTAGTAAGCAATCTGAAAGTGTTTCTATAACAGGGCTCGTAAATGATACTAGTGTTTTTTACTCTACTGAGTATGAAAATGAGATCCTTGATAAAGACAGCTTAGATTTATTGAAAGCGTTAAGTGATGATCGCCAATACAGAGGAAGTCTATTTGAAAAAAATGTATATGCATTCAAAACTCCTGTAGATATTATTTTCACTCATGGAACTCCTGAGGAAAAATTTGTGAAAGAACTGCTCCGCAATGAGAATGCTCAATGTATATCATCTTGGGTAAAATCTAATAATCAGAATTTCTATTCTATTGAGTATTCAATTCGAAAAGGTTCACACTCAACAAATCACTTATTCAGTCCAGACTTTCTTATTAAAATTGTCAAAGACAATATGGAGTTTATTTCCGTTGTTGAAATTAAAGCCGATGGCGATGATTGTGACGAAAATGTACAAAAGAACAAATATGCAAAGGAGCATTTTGCTTTCTTGAATGAAGAATTAAAAAATAAGGGTGTAAAACAATTCTACCTTTTCAATTTCCTGTCACCAACCAATTATGCTGAATATTTTGAATATCTTCGTAATGGTTCGCTGACACAAGGCCAATTTGTAAGTAGGTTGGATAACATTCTAGAAGAGAGGCAAAATCAAAATACGAGTTTCTTAATTACTGATTAACAATCACGGATTAGTCGTCAACTATAATACTCTTAATAGAAGATTTCAAAAAAAGAAATATGAATAAGATACAATTAGATGATTAAAGAGATATAATATGGACTTTTATATAAAAGATGCATATACAATAGAAGATATCAATAGTCTCATTACAAATGAGGTTGAAGAGAATGTACACCTTGATTACAAAGCATCTGGTGCTTTGGACAAAGAGGATAAAAAGCGTACAGAGATAACAAAGGATGTTTCTGCATTTGCTAATTCCGATGGTGGAATTATTGTTTATGGAGTTTCTGAAGAAGATCATAGACCCAAAGGATTTAGTCCTATTGACGGTAGAATATACACGAAAGAATGGTTGGAGAATGTAATACAACTGATTCAACCAAGAATAGATAACCTGAAAATATATCCAGTCAGAATAAATGATTTGGAACAATCTATATATGTAGTGAAAATACCAAGAAGTGGAAATGCTCCACATATGGCAAGGGATAAACGTTATTATAAGCGATTTAACTTCAAGTCTGAGCCAATGGAAGATTATGAAGTTAAAGATTTGTATAATAGAACCTCAATTCCGAAATTAGAAATAACTGGCTGTCTTTTTAGCCATAGGGAAACTGATACTGAAATTGAATACGAATTAGTTGCAGGAATTGCTAATAATGGTAATCACGTATGTGAATCATACAAATTAAATTTCTATATTAATACGGCAACATATTGTAATAAGATATCATATAAGCCATTAGAAGTTAAAAATTCATTTACTATCATAGGAAAAAATAGATTGAAACTAAGTTCTCCTTCACAAGAGCCTATTTATCCAAATGAGCAATTGGATATGGGGCATTTTGAAATAACAGTAAAGAAAGAGAACAACGCCCTTTTTTTAAATGGACTTATTATAGATATGATACTCTTGTATCCCGGTGGTAATTATGACTTAGCTTATATTCCTTCCACAAAAGAGTTCATTGAAGGACGAGATAATATTAATAAGGTATTAGATAACATAAAATAACATGGGTAAGACAGTAACAACATATTTGATAGACGGAGATCCGAAAGGTACTCAGTATGTGTTCATCAGCAATAAGATTTGCCAGATGTATGTGATTCCTCGTTCTAATCTTTCTATTCTGAATGAGCGACAAGAGTTGCAGACACCCGCATTTTATGTCTTGTTGGGTGAAGATGAAGCGACTAAGCCAAAGGCATACATTGGCGAGACAGAGAACTTCCGTGAACGGGTGAAAGACCATGATAGCAAGAAAGCGTTTTGGCAAAAGGCACTGCTGTTTATCTCGAAAGATGCAGCAATGACAAAAGCAGATGTTCAATACTTGGAATATCGGGCAATTGCAGAAGCAAAGACTTCCAATACTTTTGTGCTAAATGAAAATAAGCAGACGCCTAAGGCTCCCAATCTCCCTGAGTACAGAAAGGATGATATGGAGGGATTCTTTGAAGATGTGAAGTTCCTGACATCCTTTATTGGTTGTAACATCTTTGATATAGCTAAACCGAAAGAAGAACATCTGTTCTATACAAAGGGGCGTGGCTGTGATGCCAAAGGTTTCTATGATGCCAATGGCTTTACCGTCTTAAAGGGTAGTATCATTGCCAAGTCTTCTGTACCGTCATTCACATGGAAAGAGAAGCGTGAGAAGTTGTTGAAAGAATATTCCGTTGTCGATGGTGACAAGTTGGAATTAGAGTCAGACAAGACCTTCTCCAGTCCCAGCACTGCTGCCGATTTCTGCATCGGCAGTAGTAACAATGGTTGGCTCGTTTGGAAAGATAAAGACGGGCAGACACTAGATGCTGTGTATAGAAAACAGTTGGAATGATTTATACATTTGATAGAAATATGACTATACAAGAAATAACGACTCGGAAGGATGACCAGACGTTTGATTGCAAGAGCATTCAGATTGACCCGAAGGCTTTGGGCGTGACAATCGTAGCAAAGGTGGAAGTGTTCTTGACTAATCTTGGAGTGACATTTGACGATTTAGGAACTCCGACAAATTAAGATGATGAGAATGATAATAATAAATATAACGTAAATGATAGCAACCATGATTGAGAATACAAATATATCGTGCCCGAAGTGCAAGTCTCAGAATGTGCGGCTTGAAGGAGCCGTGTATCATTGTATGGATTGCGGCTGCGAATGGAGGCTCCATGACTCAACTCTGTCAGCACCCCAACAACTGACAATTAGAAACAGCACAGCCGAATTCTTAATTTTCCAGGCACAAAACCAAACAAGCGGTGTTGAAGTGATGTATCATGATGAGACTATTTGGTGCACACAAGACGCTATAGCAGTATTGTTCGACAAAAGTCGCTCCACAATAGCAGAGCATTTTCAGAATATATTCAACGAGGGTGAGTTACAGAAAGATGCAGTATGTCGGAAATTCCGACGAACTGCCGCTGATGGGAAAGACTATAGCGTCCAGTTCTACAATTTGGATGCCATCATCTCGGTGGGCTATCGCGTGAATTCTGCCCGCGCCACCCAGTTCCGTCAGTGGGCAACGTCAGTATTGCGGCAGTTTGCCATCCGTGGATATGTGATGTCGACAAATTTTTGTCAATGGACGACCGCCCGTTACTGACGGATAGCGGCTCGGTATCGGCTGAAAGTGCCAAACTATTTGCTGAATCGGAATTTGAAAAATATCGCATCGTTCAAGACCGGCTTTTCAAGTCGGATTTCGACCAGGAGATAGAAGGCTTATTGCGAGATTAACCACCCTGGTGTGTGTTTTCTTGTAGGAGTGGGGTAAAGTTTGTAACTTTGCAAATACTAATTGTGTAAAACCTGAAAAAACTGAAGGAGAAGATGAAGATAACTGTGCTGGATGGCTATGCCGGGAATCCGGGTGACCTGTCGTGGGCGTCGCTTGAGGCGCTTGGCGAGTGTACGATATTGCCCCGCATTGAGGCGGGGCGAGTGCTTGAACATGCGGCGAAGGCCGATATAGTGTTGACCAACAAGGTGCAATTTCCTCGCGAGGTGATTGAGAAACTGCCTAACCTGAAGTACATCGGTGTGATAGCCACGGGCTATAACATTGTGGACATTGAGGCGGCTCGGGAGCATGGCATCGTGGTGACGAATGTGCCGGCCTACAGTACCATGAGCGTGGCACAGATGGCGTTTGCGCACCTGCTGAACATCGCTTATCGTGTGCAACACTACACCGACGAGGCGCATGAGGGCGTGTGGAGCCGTTGCCCCGACTACAGCTACAGCAATACACCACTCATTGAATTGGCCGACAAGACGATGGGCATCGTGGGTCTGGGCAACATAGGTAGCGCGGTGGCTCGCATTGCACAAAGTTTTGGGATGAAGGTGCTCGCTTTCACCTCGAAGGCGGCCGACCAACTGCCCGAGGGCGTGGCGAAGGCTGCTGACCTTGACGACCTGTTCAGACGGAGCGATGTGGTGAGTCTGCACTGCCCGCTCACCGACGAGACGCGCGGCATGGTGAACGCCCGCCGCTTGGCGCTGATGAAACCCAGCGGCATCCTGATTAACACCAGTCGCGGCCCGCTGGTGGTGGAGGAAGACCTTGCCGATGCGCTGAACAACGGCCGACTGTTTGCCGCCGGCGTAGATGTGCTGCAACAGGAGCCACCCAGTGCCGACAATGTGCTGCTGCATGCCCGCAATTGCTACTTCACGCCGCACATTGCTTGGGCTACCTACGAGGCCCGCGAGCGACTGATGGATGTGGTGGTGGGCAACGTGAAAGCGTTCATCGAGGGGCATCCCGTGAACGATGTGACAAAGCTATAATCAACCGATTCGGTTGATTACCTATTATTAGTGTCCGATTAAAAGTCCGTTAGGACTGTCAAGAACTTAGGCAGGGGTGAAGCCGTAGGCGAGAACCCCTGTCAATTAAGCATATACAACATTAGTCCCGTAGGGACGGCAGAATGTGAATCAATTTTTTCTGTCGCCCCTAATGGGGCTAATTATATTGAATATCGCCTTAAAACAGGGGTTGCGCTTCGCTCCACCACCTGCCTATTATCTGCTCAGCCCTAACGGGCTTCATAGTAAGCTCAACACATTTAACAACCATTTAAATAACTCAAACATAGCGGATTGCTATGTGTCTAAAATCCTTTATCGGACAACAATAATTACCTATGCTTGCTGTCGCCCCTAACGGGGTGGCAGTGAGGGGTATTGTGCCTTGTTGAGATTAGAGGGAGCGAGCGAATGCTGCCATCTGAATAGCGGCATCGGCTGCTTCAGTGCCCTTGTTGCAGAGAGCGCCACCGGCTCGGTCCAGGGCTTGTTGCTCGTTGTCGGTGGTGAGTACGCAGAAGATGACGGGCACCTGCTGGGTGGCGTTGAGATAGGCGCATCCCTGGGTGGCATTGTCGCACACATAGTCGAAGTGTGGCGTACCGCCACGAATCACGCAACCAATCATGATAACGGCGTCGAACTTGCCGGTGCGTGCCAGTTGAGCCGCGCCGTAGGTGAGTTCCACAGTGCCAGGCACGGGATAGACGTGCAGGGTCTGTTTAATGTCGTAGCCCAGTTGCTCGAGTCGTGATTCAACACCGTTGAGCAGCGCTCCGGTGACGCGCAGGTTCCACTGAGCGACAACGACTCCCACCTTAAAGTCAATGAGGTGAGGCATAGAAGAAGCGGGTGCTGAGTTATGGAGTTCGGTAGACATGATGAATAGGTTTTAAGTCGGGAAAGTGAATAAGTGATGTTAAGTGTTTTCAAGACAAGCCCTTGAGCAGGGTCATGATGTTGATATTCTTGTTTTTATTATTGAGCAGTTGCTCAATCTCGGCGATTTCGTCGGTGGCGTTGATGCGCTGTGCCAGTGGCAGCAGTGAGTTGAGCAGTTGCTCGGCGGCATCGCGGCGGTTGGCGAGTCTGATGAGTGCCTTTGCCAGGCCAATTGAGAGTACCAGTTCCTTGTGTCCCATGGTGCGTGAAGCCTTCTTCTGGTAGCGTAGCGCCTTGGTGTAGAACTTGGCGGCATTGCGTGCATTGCCCATGATGAGCATGAGGTCGCCTTCCTTCTTGAGCGACTCAACCAGGTTGTTGAGGGCAGTACGCGCCTTGGTGCCTCCCTCGCTGAGCATGGCGGTGTAGAGCTGTGTGTTGGTTTGATAATGCTCAAAGACGCTCATTTGCTTGGCCCTGGACTTGTAGATGGTGGTCGAAGCCTCGATGGAGTAGAGCATCATGGGCGTGAAGCGACGCTCGTTGCGCTTCACAAGTCGCTCAAAAATCTTCTGAGCCTTAGTGAGTTCCTTAACGGCGCGGTTGTTGTCGCCATTCTCATGATGAATGATGGCCAAGTTATAGAGTAGCGAAGCGAGAATGGCCAGGAAGTCGGCATGTCGCTTGTTAGTGACCTCAACGAGCACGCGGAGCGCATTCTCGGCAGCCGACAGTGCGGCCGATCGGTCGGCATGCGCTATGTAGATGGTCATGCGCACCAGCCATATCCAAGCATGCATGATGTTGGGAAAATCGAGCAGGGAGTCATCATTGACCCAAGCATCGATGAGGGTTGCGGCCTCGTCGCTGCGGTTGTGCGTCATGAGGTAGTTGACATACCAGCACAGGCACTGTTGCCACTGCGCACGGTCGGCATCGACCGGGGGGTGCGGCATCATTCCTTCTCTTTGCTCAACCTGCTGCTTGAAGTCGCTGAGTAGCGGCGAGTTGAGGGTGGGCATTGATTCTTCGATGAGCAGTTGCTTCATGATAATAAACTAAGGAGGTGAAAGATGGTCATTGGGCTTTCAGTTCGCGCTCACGCTGAGCCTTGTCGAGAATGTCGCGGTGTTGGCGGGCAAAGTCGGTGGTGATGCAGTTGTGCATGGTCGAAGCACAGCAGCGGGCAAACGTCAAGGCATCGGCCACGAGTCGGTTCATGGCCTCGTCGTCGGCCTGATGCAAGGCATCGCGCGTGAGGTCGTTCTTGACAATGTGGTAGACGATTCCGGCGGTGAATCCGGCCTGCCAGCCCAGCAGATTGGTGACTCCGTTGGCACCGGCGGGGAAGTTGAGCCTGCGGTTGCGGCCGAAGAGCGATAGTGAGAGGTCGGTGTTGAAGTGGAAGTAATTGTTGCGATAGAACTCAATGTGGTTCTTGAAAGCCACCTCGGGTTGCTCGCCGGGGAAGATGCTGCTGATGTCGGAGTCGTGGGCCAGCACGATGTCGGCAATCTCGAGATTCTCGAGAATGGCGGGCATCACCTTGGTAATGCGAAAGTTGATGCCGTGCTGGAAGCCGGGCAGGTAAATGATGATGGCCTTGCGCTCGGCGGCGTAGGTAATCATCTCAAAGAGGCGCTCGCGCTGGGGCAGGTCGATGGCATAGAGTGAGCCGAAGATGACGATGTCGTTCTCGTCAATACGGGGCCAAACGACATCGAAGCGGTCGTCGGGGTACTTGCCGTAGTTGACGATGTGCTTCCCGTCTTGGTCCATGAAGATGGCCGAGAAGGCGGTTGCTCCATCGGTAAATCGGTCGACTGACTTGACGTCGACGTTGTGATGCTTGAAAAAGTTGATGATGGTGTCGCCCACAATGTCGGTGCAGCATTCGCTGACCATAGAAACGGGTAGTCCCAGCAGTCCGAGCGATGCCGCGGCGTTAGCGATGCGTCCGCCCACAAATGCCTGGGTGGGTTGTCCGTTTTCATAGATGGTGTCGAGCACCGACTCTCCTATTGCAATAATCTTGCGCATTGTTTCTGATAAATCTATATATGTGTGAATCTAAAAATATTCTTACTTAGGGTTTTGTGCGGCATCGGGCTCGCGGCTTTTTTGCCCCAGATAGCCGCCGTGGTGACGCTTGGCGTAGTCCTGACGCGTGAATCCCGTTGCCAGCATGGTGTTCACCACCAGCACATCGCCCATGACGGTCATCATGGTGGTGGAAGTGGTGGGAGTGAGTCCCAGAGGGCACACCTCAGGTGCACCACCGGTGAAAAGACACACATCGGCACGCTGAGCCAGGGGGCCTTGTTCGTTGCCCGTGATAACGATAATCTTGAGCGACGGATAGAGGCCGTGGGCCAACTCAACGAGGGCAACAATCTCAGAGGTCTTGCCTGAGTTTGACAGCAACAGCATGACGTCGTTAGGCTGAAGGATGCCCAAGTCGCCGTGCTGCGCCTCGCTGGGATGCAAAAACACGGCGGGAACACCCGTGGAGCTGAATGTGGTGGCAATGTTGTCGGCAATTTGGCCGCACTTGCCCATGCCCGAGGTGACGAGTTTGCCGCCATGGGCTCTCGCGTCTACAATGAGCCGTACGGCCTGTTCGTAGCCGTCGGTAACGGGAATGTTGCGAACCGCCTCACTTTCAGCGATTAATATGTCATGCATTACTTGCTTAACGTCAGTCATATATTTTTATTCTAACAGCAATGCAAAGTTAGTAAAAATCCCGATTTATAAGACAGTCAAGATAAAGAAAATGATTTTTCTTTGGAGGAAAGACAGCAAAAATGAATCAAAAAACGAATGTCATAGTCTCGGGTGATGGCCATTATAGAGGCTTTTATGACTGTATAGTGTTGAGGAAGTGGTCGACGGCTGAGGGGAAGTATTGGTATTCGAGCTGGTGGACGCGGGCAGCGAGGGTGTCGGGGGTGTCGCCGGGCATCACGGGACAGCGGTGCTGCTCCAGGATGGCTCCGCCGTCCACTTGGTCATTCACCAGGTGAATGGTGATGCCGCTCTCCTTGTCGCCGTCACGCAGCACAGCCTCGTGCACATGGTGGCCCCACATGCCCTTGCCGCCGTGCTTGGGCAGCAGTGCAGGGTGGATGTTGACGATGCGGTCGGGGAATGCCTTGAGCAGCGGTTCGCCGATGATGGCGAGGAAGCCCGCCAGCACTATCACATCGATGCTCTTCTCGGTCAGGTAACGGGCCAATTCGGTCTGGTCTCGCCAAGTGTCGCGGCCCCACACTTCCACCTCCACGCCCAGCGGTTTCAGGCGCTCAATGGCTGGAGCCTTGGCGGTGTTGGAGATGACGGTGGCGACCTCAACGGTGTCGCTTTGTGCAAAGTGTTTGATGAGTCGTTCGGCGTTGGTGCCGGTACCCGACAAGAAGATGGCGATGCGTTTCATGTGCTAATGATGTTATGTGTGTGATGAGGTTAGAACTTTTGCATATCCACGAGGTGCTTGTAGGCTCCGCCCAGGGCTATAAGTTCGTCGTGTGAGCCCTGCTCCACGATGCGGCCGTCCTGCACCACGCAAATCAGGTCGGCATTCTTGATGGTGCTCAGGCGGTGGGCAATGACCAGTGTGGTGCGGTTGCGCATGAGGTTGTCAAGCGCTTGCTGCACAAGGTGTTCGCTCTCGGTGTCGAGAGCCGAGGTGGCCTCGTCGAGAATGAGGATGGGCGGATTCTTGAGAATGGCGCGGGCAATGCTGATGCGCTGCCGCTGCCCGCCCGACAGGTTGCCGCCGCGGTCGCCAATGTTGGTGTCGAACTGCTGTTCGGTGGCCATGATAAAGTCGTAGGCGTTGGCAATCTTGGCGGCCTCGATCACCTCCTCGCGCGTGGCGTTCTCCACGCCAAAGGTGATGTTGTTGTAGAAACTGTCGTTGAACAAGATGGCTTCTTGATTCACATTGCCCATGAGGGCGCGCAGGTCGTGCTTGGTCACCTGACGAATGTCAATGCCATCGATGCTGATGCTGCCCTCGTCAACGTCGTAGAAGCGCGGCAACAGGTCGGCCAGCGTGGTTTTGCCTGAGCCGCTTTGTCCCACAAGTGCCACCGTCTTGCCTTGCGGAATGGTGAGCGTTACATCGTTGATTACCATCTTCTCGCCGTAGCCAAAGCGCACGTTCCGGTAGGTGATTCCCTGCTTGATGCCCTTGAGCGGTGTGGGGTTTTCGGGGTCTTTGAGGTGATTCTCGGCCTTGAGAATCTTGTCGATGCGCTGCATTGAGGCCAGACCTTTCTGCACCGAGTAGCTCGCCTTCGAGAACTCCTTGGCGGGATTGATGATGTTGTAGAAAATCACCATATAATATATAAAGGAGGGCGCGGTGATCGACGCCTTGCCGCTCAAAATGAGCGTGCCACCAAACCACAGCACAATGGCGATGGTGGCGGTGCCCAGAAACTCGCTCATGGGGTGCGCCAACTCGTAGCGGCGCTGCATGCGGCGCGTGATGTTGCGGTATTTCTCATTCTCTTGCGAGAAGCGGCGCTTCACCTTGTCCTCGGCATTGAAGGCCTTGATGATGCGCAGTCCGCCAATGGTCTCCTCGATGTTGCTCAGCAGGGTTCCCCACTGGTTCTGCACATCGAGCGACACGCGTTTCAGGCGCTTGCCCACGGTGCCCATGATGAGTCCGGCAATGGGCAGCAGCACAAGCACAAACAGCGTGAGCTGCCAACTCACAATCACCATCATCGTGAGGCACACGATAATCATGATGGGGTTCTTGAACATCATGTCGAGCGACGACATGATGCTGTTCTCCACCTCGGTCACATCGCCGCTCATGCGCGCCATCACATCGCCCTTGCGCTCGTTGCTGAAGAAACCGATGGGCAGCCCCACAATCCGGTTGTAGATCTGGTTGCGTATGTCGCGCACCACGCCGGTGCGAATGGCAATCATATTGTAGGCGGCCAGATAGGCGCTGCCCGTCTTCAGGGCGGTCATCACCACCAGCGCACCGGCTATCACAGCGAGCGCCGTGGAGTTGCCATAGCGCTCAATGATGCACTGCACCACATAGTAGAAGTCGTTGACTACCACCTCTTTCACCGAGCCGGCTCCCCACGCCATAAACTCATAGTGCTGCTGGTTGATGCCGAAGAGCATCTCCAGAATGGGGATGATGAGCGCAAACGAGAACAGTGTGAGAAAAGCCGCCAGAATGTTGAACAGTACATTCAGCACCAGGTGCTTCTTGTAGGGCGGCACAAACCGCCGCAATATCGAGAAAAAGCCTTTAAACATAGTCTTAAAATCGGATTACGAAGCACAAAGGTAGCGATTTCCCGCCACATTCACAAAAACCACCACCCAATCCCCACAAGCTCTATCTTCATTTATTTTCCTCAATTTGCATAGTTTTGGGATATTTTGTATTTTTGCGATAATAATACTGTTTGAATCGATTTTTAACTATTATAAATAGCATAACAGATGCAAGATCAAGACCATCACGAAATGTTGCCCGTGGGAACTATGTTACAGATGGGCAAGTATCGCATTGAGCGTTGCCTTGCTTCGGGCGGTTTCGGAAACACCTATGTGGTGATGAACATCATGTTCGAGAAACGCATGGCCATGAAGGAGTTCTTCATGAGAGGAGTGAGTGAGCGTGACGAGAACAGCACGGTGAGTGTGAGCAATGCCACCAATCAGGCGAGTTTTGACGGCCAACGAAAGAAATTCAAGAAAGAAGCGCAACGTCTCAATAATCTCCACAATACTCATATTGTTCAGGTACATGACTTATTCGACGAGAATGGTACAACCTATTATGTAATGGACTATATCGATGGCGAATCACTGTCGCAACGCTTGAAACGCACAGGCAAACCTCTCTCTGAGGCTGAGACACTCAAGGTGCTTGATCAGGTGCTTGATGCACTTGAGGCAGTTCATAGCCAAGGCATCTGGCATCTCGACCTGAAGCCTGGCAACGTGATGATGGATGCCGACGGCACAGCCAAACTGATTGACTTTGGTGCAAGCAAGCAGATGAATGCCAGTGATGGTTACACAACTACCACTACGGCTATGTGTTATACACCTGGCTATGCTCCTTTGGAACAAATCGACCAGAAAATGGAACTCATTGGTCCGTGGACCGACTTCTATTCACTGGGTGCCACACTCTACAACTTGCTAACTCGCAAACAACCTCCCATGGGTTCTGAACTTCATGAAGAGGATGCGTTTGTTTATCCCGATGGAGTGGGAGAACGCACACAGCAACTCATAAGGTGGATGATGTCGCCGAGGCGAACTAAGCGTCCGCAGTCGGTGGCCGAGGTTCGGGCTTTCTTGGCCGTACCTGATGAGAATTCTGAAGATGTTGCCAACGATAAAGCGATGCTGTCAGATACTTCTCGTCAAGCAGATAGCATTTCAGTTAATGATGAGAAAACTGTGTTGAATGTAAAGGAGCCTAAAAAAACAAGTAACAAGGGAAAAAACAAGAATCGACAACAGGGCCTTTTAGAGAAAATCAAGAAATCAACCACACCTTTGTGGCACAATCGCAAACTGCTGGCAGGGATTGGTATAGGAGCTGTGATTTTGATTCCACTTGTATTGTGGTTGGTCCTGGGCAAAAGTGAAAATAAGACGGGCACTGATTCTGATGTCCCCAATCTTACCCCCGAATGGACTTCTGAAAAGAAAACATTTACGGTAAATGGTGTGTCGTTCACTATGATACCTGTGGAGGGGGGAACATTCACAAGAGAGTTTGAAGTAATGGATTCTATTTCAGAGATGGCAGTTCCTCTTGACTTAGATACTGTTGCTTATGATGATTTTAATATGCAAGAAGTTACCGTCTCATCGTTCTACATGGCCGAGACCGAGGTGACTCAGGAGTTGTGGGAGGCTGTGATGGGTACCAACCCCAGCAGCGTCAAAGGGCCTCGCCGACCAGTAGAAACTGTGAATTGGAATGATTGTCAGGAGTTTATCCGTAAACTGAATGAACTGACAGGTGTCAAGTTCCATTTACCCACTGAAGCCCAATGGGAGTTTGCAGCCCGAGGAGGCATTATGACCAAGGAATATGAGTATGCTGGTAGCAATGGTGATGCCTTGAGTTCTGTGGCTTGGTTTGAAGAAAATAGCGATGGTACTACTCATGATGTTGCCAAGAAAATTCCTAACGAACTGGGATTGTTCGACATGAGTGGCAATGTATGCGAATGGTGCTATGACTGGTATGGGCCTTATGGCACAGAACCACGCTTGACAAATCCCATGGGACCAGCTTCGGGCAACTTCCGTGTAGCTCGTGGAGGCAGTTGGAATGAAAGCTCTTGGGAGTGTATTGTTTCGACCCGTAGTTACGCCAACCCGCCAAATTATTTAGAATATTTTGGTTTCCGCCTTGCCCTTTAGAGCATGACAAATGTCAAAGATTTTCTCATAAAAAAGAGCGTAATGAAACACCTGTTACTTTTTAATACCCGCGACCAGTTGCTCAGGCTCGACATTTCCCGGGTGGTGTACTTCGAGGCCGACGGCAATTACACCCATGTGGTGGCGATGAACAAACTCAAGTCGACCATTGGCGCCACGCTGGCGCGCACCGAGACCGCCCTGGCGCAGCAGCTGGGCGAGCAGTCCCGGCGTTTTATGCGAGTGGGCAAGCGTTTTATTGTGAATCTTGACTTCGTTTACAGCGTCGACTTGGCGCATCAGCGTCTGGTGATGTCAGATATGGCCACCTTTGCCTTCCAGCTACCGGTGTCGAAAGATGCCCTGCGTCGCATGCGAGAGCTGATTGTTGAGGCAAGAGTGTAAAAACGAATAATAATTGAACGAAAGATATGAAAGAATTAATCATAGGTCGTGATGCCGAAACCAACAAGTTGCGCATCACCGTCGATGGCAAGAGTGCTGCCTTTGGTGCCGCCGACAGCGTGCCTCGCAGTGTATCGCAACAGCATGTGAAACTCACCATTGGCGACGACGGCTCGCTGCTGCTCACCAACCTGAATGTAGATAACGACACTTTCGTTAACCATCGCGGAATCGAAGCCAAGTATATCACCCACGGCGACCGCATCACCCTGGGTGGCGAGAACTATAAACTCACATGGGACATCCTCGACCCCTTCATCCCCAAGATGGCCGACATCAGTGGGTTGCAGCAGGTGTGGGACGATTATCAGGAAAAACGCCTCAAGATGCAAATCAGGGAACGCCGCTTCAACACGCTGCGTTCAGCCACCGGCTTGATCACCATGGCTGCCATGGTGCTTGGTTTCAGCATTGGCAGGGGTGGGGCAGTGTTCTTCCTCTATATTGCCGCTGCAGTCATCTCGCTGGCCTTCTTTGTCATCGCCTTTATGCAGTCGTCGCGCATTCCGCGTGAGCAAGACCAGCTCCTGCAAGACACCAAGCGCCGCTACAAGTGCCCCGCTTGTGGCCGACTGCTCAATTTGCAAGACTTCGAGATGCTGCGCCAGAGTTCTGGCTGCCCCCATTGCAAGGTGCAGTGGAAGAAATAACTACCAGAAAAAATAGTATTTGGGTGAGGTGATGCAAAATCTCATCTCGCAAGGGCATTTCGTCACTAAAACGCTATGTTTTGTGGAGAACACGGGCCAAAGTCTTGACAAAGCTTTGGCCGGATTGTAATTTTGCAACATCAGAACATTTTTACAAACCACAAAAATATCACAACTATGAACACTGAAGACCAGACCATCTACGGAGCAGCAGAACAACCAGCAGCCAACCAGAAAACCAGTAGTAAATCTGAAGACGAAATCACTTGGAAGCAAGTAGCAATTGCCGGTACATCGGCCATCCTTCTTGGAGTAGGTACCGTCGCTGCTACAACCCTGTTCAATGGCGATGATGCCGATGACAATGCAACTGACAACGATGAACTTCATGTGGCCGAAGTTGACCAGAACCTTAGTTTCGCCGATGCTTTCGCCGATGCTCGCCACCAGGTGGGAACCGGAGGCGTTTTCCACTGGCATGGCAATGTCTACAGCACTTTCACTGCTGAAGAATGGGACAGCCTCACGCCTGCTGAACGCGATGCCTTTGCCCAGCAGGTGCAGCCCGAGATTGCCGACGAGGCTCAGAACCCCACGGGAGTAGAACACACGGCACATCACACCGAAACGCACCATGAGCATCACGATACTCCACCAGCCAAGCAGTCCACTCACCACGAACAGCCTGAACACACTGAACAGTCTGAACAGTCTGAACAGTCTGAACAGTCTGAAGAGTCCGAACACGTTGAGTACACTGAACAGCCTGACCATGTCGAACATCACGACCAGCCCACTGGTGGCACCGCTCACACTGCTGGCGCCGAAGGTGGGGGTCACGAGCCCGAAGTCCACTTCCTGGGGGTAGAGACCGACGTGATCGACGGTCAGCAGGTGAATGTGGGCCACATGTCGGTCGACGATGTGCATGTGGCGCTCATTGATGTTGACGATGATCGTGTATTCGAAGTATCGGTTGCCGACACAAACCGCAACAACGAGTTCGACCGGCAGGATACCATCGAAGACATTAGCGACCAGAATTTGTCTGTAGATCAGTTTGCAGAGGCATCGTTGCAAGAGGCTTCTATCAGTCCCGATGAATCCACTCTGGCCATGAATCAAGAATCCGAAGACCTGGCTCCTGATATGCCTGACTATGTGAACGATGCCGATGTGCAGATGGTCTAATTTAATACAATACAGCAACAACAAGAACTATGCTTAAACGAATGCAACTCCTCATCACATTCTTGGTCCTGGCTGTTACGGCCAGTGCCAAGAACTATGTGGTGTTGGTAGGTATGGCCGACTATCCTGGCACGCAGAACGATTTGAAACTCAGCGCACAAGATGCTCGGACAATAAAAGACCTTTATGGTCATCAAGATGCTGAAACCGTGATTCTCACCAACAGCAATGCTACCGTCGACGCAGTGAAGAAGGCCATGACCGACCTCTTTACCCGTGCCGGTGCCGACGATGCCGTGATCATGTTCTTCAGCGGCCACGGCGTGCCGGGCGGTTTTGTGTGCTACGACAATCTGTTGCGTTACGACGATATTACCCATGCCATGCTCGCTTCACCTGCCAAATGCAAAATGGTGTGGGCAGATGCCTGCTTTTCGGGCAAGGCGCGCAATACCAATCGCCGTTCTCACAAGCCTGCCGAGACAAGCGTCATGTTCTTCCTCTCGTCACGCACCAACGAGACATCAATCGAGAAACGCTCCTGGAAGAACAGCCTCTTTACCGCTTATTTGGAACGGGGGCTGCGGGGCGGTGCAGATACCGATTTCAATCGCATCATCACTGCTAAGGAACTCTTTGATTTCGTGAGTAAAGGTGTGAAAGAAGCCTCTCGCGACCGTCAGCACCCCGTCATGTGGGGCAATTTCAACAACGATATGCCCGTCATGAGCTGGCCCAAAAAGAATTGAAAACTCATTTCTTGCAATTATGGAAAGCAAAATCATAACCTGCCCAGCCTGCCGTGGACGACTGGAGGTGACAAACCCCAATGACGAACCTGTGCTTATGGTCAAGTGCCCTAATCCACAGTGTGGGGGGCGCATTCGTGTGCGTTTCGACACGGGCAAGACCATTCTTGTCCCTAAGCACGAAGCCGCCACAGTACCGGGCTATCTCACGCACAATGGGCAACATTACACTTTAAGCGAAGGCCGTAACATTGTGGGCCGTGCAAGTCAGTCGGGCAGTGCTACCGTGGGCATTTTCACCAATGACAGGTCCATAAGTCGCGTGCATTGTCTAATGGATGCCATCGCAACTAAAAGTGGACGCGTAAAAGTGGTACTCAGTGACTTGCGCGATGCCGAGAAAATACAGGTTCGCCCTATGCTGCTCAACGATGAACCCGTGCTTCAAGGCGAGCGTCTTGTGCTTGACAACGGCGACGAACTTGTGCTGGGAACCCAGCTGCTGCGTTTCACCCAAAAACCGCTTGAATCATGAAATTCTCTACCCATCAGCCCATCTCTATGCAGGAACTGGGCCATCGCGACAATCAGGAAGACAGCATGTATCCCCTCGTGGGTGCTGCTACCACTGCCGACCGCCTCTTCATCGTGTGCGATGGCATGGGAGGCCATGAGAATGGCGAGGTAGCAAGCCAGCTGGTGTGCAGCGAGTTAGCCAAAGAATTGCTGGCACACTGGAATCCCGAGCAGCCTCTGGCCGACGAGGTGCTGCGTCGTGCACTCGACGAGGTCCAGGACCGCCTCGACGAGCACGACAATGGCAGCCTGCGCAAGATGGGAACTACTCTCACGCTTGTGGCCATGCACCGCGGTGGTGTGACCATGGCGCACATTGGCGACAGCCGCATCTATCACATGCGCCCGGGCATCGGCATCCTCTACAAGTCGCGCGATCACTCGCTGGTCTACGACCTCTATTTGTCGGGTGAGATTACCCGTGAGCAGATGTCATCGTCGGCTCGCAAGAATGTCATTACCCGCGCCCTCATGCCTTGCCAGGAGCGTCGCCCCAAACTCGACATCACCCACACCACCAATGTGCAGCCCGGCGACTGGTTCATGCTGTGCAGCGACGGCGTGCTCGAGCAGCTCACCGACGAAGCATTGTTCAAGACTGTGACCGAAACTCCAGAGCAACAGTTGTGGGAGCGGCTCATTGACCTCACCGCCGATAATGCCGACAATCACACGGCACACATGCTACAGGTGGCCAGCGTGGAGCGCGAATCGACCGACGACCAGCAGCCCAACGACGAGGCCACCTCGCGTTACAATGCAATTGTGCTTGAGCAGGCTGCTCCGTCAGCACCCCCTGTGGCTCAGGACAAGCCACAATCGGCCTGGAAGCGCTTCACCCGTTGGCTCAAGAATTAAAGGCTGCAATGGTTGCGATTACTCTTGACACTAAAACAGATAATTTATAACTTTGCAAACTGACATCTGTCATCTGAAATCTGACAACTGATAACTGAAATCTCATGTCTGAACAAAACCAAATCAACCATAACGAGATGCTGCCGGTGGGCGCCACACTGCAAATGGGCAAGTATCGTGTTGAGAAATGCCTCGCTTCGGGCGGATTCGGCAACACCTACGTGGTGATCAACACCAAGTTCGACGAGCGCATGGCCATGAAGGAGTTCTTCATGCGTGGTGTCAGCGAGCGCCACGACCACAACACCGTGAGCGTGAGCAACGCTGCAAACCAGCAGAGTTTCGACTCACAGCGCGATAAATTTAATAAGGAGGCTCGCCGATTGCGCAAGTTACACAACCAGCACATTGTGCAGGTGCACGACCTCTTTGATGAGAACGACACCAGCTACTACGTCATGGACTATGTCGACGGCGAGTCGCTCTCGCAGCGACTCAAGCGCACCAATCGCCCTTTGGGCGAGGACGAGGCACTCGGCGTGCTTGATCAAGTGCTTGATGCACTCGATGCCGTTCACGCACAAGGCATCTGGCACCTCGACCTCAAGCCCGGAAACGTGATGGTCGACTCGCAGGACGTGGTCAAGGTCATCGACTTCGGAGCTAGCAAGCAACTCACAGCCGGGCAAGGTTACACCACCACAACCACGGCCATGTGCTACACACCGGGATATGCGCCACCCGAACAAATCGACCAGAAGATGGAACTCATCGGTCCCTGGACCGATATCTACGCACTGGGCGGCACACTCTACACGTTGCTCTCTTGCAAACAGCCCCCCACGGTCTCGGAGTTGCAGGACGACGACGCTTTCCAGTATCCTGCCGGCGTGAGTGAGCGCACACGGCGGCTCGTGCAGTGGATGATGACACTGCGACGGACAAGCCGGCCACAGTCGGTGCAGCAGGTCAGGGATTTCCTTGCTGGTAATCGCGAGGCCCCCGTCAAGCAAGCGCCTGTGGCAGAATCTTTCGACGAGAGCACCGTGTTCGGTGGCAATGAAGAACCGCAACAGCCCAAAAAGTCCAAAAAATCCAAAAATTCCCATATTTCCCAAGATTCCCAAGATTCCCAAGATTCCCAAGATTCCCAAGATTCCCCAAACCCCAAACCTCACTCCCCACTTCTCTCACCTAAAGTCATTGCCGCAGCTGTTGCAGCACTTGTGGTTGTTGGCATAGTCATCCTGCTGGTCTCTAAATCAGGGAAGGGAGGCGACACCCTCGATGTCGATTCTGTTGCAGTCATCAATGCCGCTAACGGCGAAGTTCAAGACTCCACCGCTTTTTATGCCGAGGGCATCTACTTCAAGTCGGCACTGGGCGTTTGCTCTTATACAGGTGCCATCGACGGCAACAATCAGCCCAACGGCTATGGCGAGGCTTCTTTCAGCGATGGCCGCCTCTATAAGGGTCCCTTTGTGCATGGCAAGATGGAAGGCGATAACGTCACCTTCATCTACGATAATGGTGATTCCTTTAATGGTTCTTTCAAGGATAACCAATTCTTGAAAGGACGCTACACCATCAAAGCCGACGGCAGTTACTTCGACGGCACATTCAAAAATGGCCAGCCCGACAAAGGCCAGTGGTACTCCAAGTCCGGCACCCCTTTCTAATTACGTTTAATAAGCCTATAAGGCATATTTAGTTCATTAACAATTCAATACTAACCACTTAAAACCCTCACTAAAATGAAAAAATACTTGATAGTCCTCTTGATGGTGGTGCTTCCCACCCTTGCCCTTGCACAGAAGGCCGGCGGCCATATCACCCGCCCCACTAAACCCGCCCCCACAAACATCAAACCACCCAAAAAGCAGCCCGAACCCCGTCGTGCCATGCAAAACAAGACTTTTACTGTCAATGGTGTTTCATTCACCATGGTAGCAGTCGAAGGCGGCACGTTCACGATGGGCGCCACGAGCGAGCAGGGCAGCGATGCTTTTAGTAACGAGAAACCCACCCATAGCGTCACGCTGTCTTCTTACTACATCGGCCAAACTGAAGTTACACAGAAACTGTGGCAGGCGGTGATGGGCAGCAATCCCAGCAATTTTAAGGGTGATTTGCGACCCGTAGAAAAAGTGAGTTGGAACGACTGT
Source organism: uncultured Bacteroidales bacterium (assembly GCA_946412245.1). GTDB lineage: Bacteria > Bacteroidota > Bacteroidia > Bacteroidales > Muribaculaceae > Sodaliphilus. The sequence goes on along the minus strand of CAMKGM010000008.1, from coordinate 45,853 downwards.
CAGGAGTTTGTTGATCGGTTGAACTCGCTCACGGGTGAGCGATTCAAGTTGCCCACCGAAGCCCAGTGGGAATATGCAGCCCGTGGTGGCCGCAAGAGTAGCGGCTACAAGTATGCTGGCAGCAATGATCTCGGCTCAGTAGCGTGGTATAGTGGTAATAGCGGCAGCCAGACGCACAATGTGGCTACCAAGCAGCCCAATGAATTAGGAATTTATGACATGAGCGGCAACGTGGAAGAATGGTGCAGAGACAGGAATGGCAAATACAGCAGTGATTCACAGCAGAACCCTTCTGGATCCAATTCAGGTATACTCCGCGTGTATCGTGGCGGCAATTGGCACGTACCCAAGTGTCGCGTGTCGGAACGTTCCGGCAGCGCGCCCGCCGAGCGTTTTGGCGACCGCGGCCTTCGCCTCGCCCTATAACCCTGCCCAATAAGTCCCACTGACTGTCAGTCTGTTGACTGATATAGAAAACGATGTCAGCACTGATCAGTGCTGACATTGTGATGGATTAGGGCTGTAATGGTGTTACTGGACGTTGAGGATGATGTTGACCAGTGCGGTGACATCGGAGACGTTGACCTTGCCGTCGCCGTCAATGTCAGCACGCTCCTGATTCATAGGCACTACGCCCAGAATCATATTGACCAGCGCGGTGACATCGCTCACGTTCACCTTACCGTCGCCGTCCACATCTCCGCGAATGGCGGGTGCGTCTTTCACCAGCGTAATCTTGAAGTTGTGAAGCAGCAACCAGCCGTAACCGGCGGGAGTGGTGACGTGGAAACCGAAGTAGTACACGCCGCCCTGCTCGCACACAATCTCGCTATTGGAGTAGGTGGAACTGACGGGTTCGTTGAGCACGATGTGGTCAAAAATCTTGGTGTAGTTGTCGGTGTTGAGACCTTGACCGAATGCCACGTCCATGTAGTCCACATTGTTGACAACGGCAGTATTGGCGTCGAATGTGATGCCGTAGGTGGCACCTTGCTTCAGGTGGATGGGAGGCGACACGAGCCAATCGTTGGCATCGGCGTCCTTGTTGGGGTAGTACTCGGCACGTCCGTCGCCGCTATAGGATTTGCCCCACTGCCAACTGATACCGTCGCGGTTGTTGTCGAGCACGGTGAGCAAGTCGAAACTGGCTGCCGTGTTAAAGTTCTGTGTGTAAGGTACCTCCAGTGCGGGACCAATGACGGCGCTATTCGACGCGGCGGGTTCGCTCGCCATACTCTTGTTCACGGCCACTACCTGATAGCTGTAGGGGGCAAGCTCTTGCGGGTCGAGTGATTGCTTGAATGTGGTCTCGGTAATGCCCTCGGCTGCCAGTGTGTGGCCGGGCATGAGGTAGACGTTGTAGGTGAGTTGTTCGGGGTCGATTTCCTGCTCGTGCACACCGATTGTGGGAGCGGTCCAAGTCACGGTAGCCTCCTTGCTGTCGTAGTTGTAGTCAAATGCCACGTCGGCGGGTGCCACAGGTGTTTCGGGACCCACGTAGAGGCTGGCTTTGGCTTCGGGGCTATCGCCGTTGTCGTTTGAGACAATGACGATAAACTCCACCTCGCCGGCAGGCACGGTCACCTCGGCCGAAGCGTCGGCTCCTGCTTCAACGGTGCCTTGCGCCACCTCGTTGCCGTTGGCGGTCACTGTGTAGTTGAGGGTGCCGGTAAGGGGTTCGCCCGTGTAGGTGGTTGTGGGAGCGGTGAAGCTCACGGTGCCGGTAGTTGACTCGCCCTCAAAGTTCAGTTGTAGATTGCTCACCGCTGCGGGAGCGTCTTCGTTGGCTTGAGGATCGGGGATGTAGAGGTTCACCAAATAGGCATTGTCAGGCACTTGCATCAGCCGAGTGGCGCTCACGGAGCCCACGGTGGGGTCGATTTCATAGAGGTAGCTCTTCATGTCGCTGAGCACCACGCTCCAGTAGAACTTGCCCGTCTTCTTGTCAAAGGCCATGGAACTGGGGTAGGTCGATATGTTGTCCACGCCCAGGTTGCCCAGCGGCATCAGTTCCACCACGCTGCTCTCACTGGCTTCCTTGTTGATGACATACAGGTATCCGTCCATGCCCACACCATAGAGCAATCCGTTGCTGCTGAAGGCGATGGCGGCCATCTGGGTCATTACGTCGCCAATGATCGTCTTCTGCGGTGTGTCGGTCGAGAAGTCGATGGTAGCCAGGCGGCGACCCAGCACTTGGAAACTCATGTTGAAGTTATAGAAAATGCCATAGTTCTTGCCGGTAATGGGGTCGTGAGCCATGCCGCAGCTCGAGATGAGGTTGGCATAGGTGCTCGACAGCCATTTGGCTTTTTGTTGTGTCCATGTTTCCATGTCATATTGCACATGGTAGATGTAGTAGGTCACCCCGTCGTAGGGATCGGAAATTTGCTTGATGTGGATACCCTTCATCATGCCGTCCTCGTACACGGCGCCGCCCAGCGGAGCCTGTAGCACGTTGCGACCCTCAGTGAGTTTGGTGAGTGTCCCGTCGCCGGTGATGTTGAGTTGGTAGATGCCTTCCAGGTTGTTGCCTGTTGTCCACGAGTCGGCCTTGACCACACCGCATATGAAGCTCGGCGAGTAGTCGGCCTTGGCTTGCGTCAACAGTGGCAGCAATGCCATCATGAGTGTCAAGGCAAGCGTTAGTTTGACTGATTTCTTCATTTTAAGTAAAAAGGTTAAGATCAATTTTTTTGCAAAGTTAGGAATTCTTTTTGACAAATCAAGTCATAGCGGGTGTGAGGATACATTATGAGCTCACTGAGAAGGTGGCTAAAAATAGGCTGAAAGAAAAAACTTGCTGCATTTTGTTTTAAAATTGTAGACAAATGGTTAAATTTGCATCATTAATCAAAGAAGACGACTATGATACAGCGCATTTGGATTAACCGGAACGGCGAGCAGAGCGGCCCATACACCCTTGAGGAACTGCAGCAGCAGGGACCGCTGACCCGCGAAACCTATGTGTGGTTTAAAGGCATGGCCGACTGGCAGCGAGCCACCGATGTGCCTGAGTTGGCACATCTGACACTGGAAGAAATCCCGGAGATTCCTACCGAGGCCTCTGATTCACAACCCAACGTGCTTGCGAGCGATGTCCTGCCCGAGGATATGCCCCCGGTGCCTCAGTTTGCCTCGCAAAGCGCTCCCATGCCCGGACCGCAATATGCTCAGCAAGTTCCCGCTGAATTGCCCAAGCGGCCGCCTCACAACCTGTTTTGGTCGGCAGTCGCCTTAATCTTTTGCTGCTCAATTCCGGCTATAGTCGCCATTATCTACGGTGCGCAGGTTTCGTCGAAATACAATCAAGGCGACTATGCCAAGGCACAAAAATATAGCGACATCAGCGCTTGGTGGTGCATCGCCGCTATTGTGCTGGGTGTTCTGTCGATACCGGTGAGCATAGCCCTGTCGCTGCTGTAATGAAAAGTGGTAGAGTTCTGTTGCCGGTTGTAGCGGTCGTGCTCATTGTCGCCGCGCTGGTGTATTTCTACTTCGACCCCTCGTCGTCGCGCTGGTTTCCGCGATGCATGTTTTTGGAGTCAACCGGGTTTAAATGCCCCGGTTGCGGCAGTCAGCGTGCCATTCACGCGCTACTTCATGGCCATGTGGCAACAGCGTGGCACTTTAATGCTATGATGGTTGTTTCCATGCCGGTAATCGCTTTTTATCTCGCGGTGAGTGCCGGCAAGAATCGTTGGCCGCGATTCTACGACACGATGTTCTCGCGCCCGGTGTTGCTCTCACTGGTGCTTCTGGTAGTCCTGTGGTGGGTGGTGCGCAATGTGGCCGGTTGGTGATTGTTAAGGCTCAGTCGCTTCACATGAAAAACTCAAAAAAGTTTAATTTTGCCATGTTTTGAATGAAATTCAAAAACTTATCCTTATCTTTGTAAGTTGAATGAAAGGCGAATGCCAAGAACTACGAAACCTATTTATATTATTAACTAACATAAACTAACAAGGATTATGAGAAAAATTCTATCTCTTTTCACCATTTGCCTCCTGGCGGTGACTATGGCACACGCTACCGAGGTAACGTTGAATGTCTCAGACCTGTACGGCAACGCAAGCGCAAATGTGCAGCCGGCTACTGAGGTATCGTCGAATGGTTTTACCTTCTCGTTTGAAAAAGGTAATTCAGGAACTCAGCCCTTGTACCATGCAAGTGGCAAGGAAATGCGTCTCTATGGCGGTACAAAGGACAACCTTGATGGCAACACGATGACAGTGACCTCTACCGTGAACATTACCAAGATGGTGCTGTCAGACGGTTCAAACTTTACCTATGGCGAAGTGAAAGCCAATACAGGTTCTGTAAACTATGATGCAAACTCCAAGACTCTGACTTGGACAGGTAGCGCAAAAAGTGTGGTGCTCACTGTGTGCCGTGCCGACGCCAACACTGCAGCTCAGTTCCGTTTTGCCAAGGCTGTGATGACCAGCGACGGACAGGGCGAAGTGACTGTGTCAACACCCACCTTTACTCCTGCAGCAGGCACCTACTACACTCCATTTGATGTGACCATCAAGTGCGGTACCAACGGCGCCAGCATCTATTACACGCTTGATGGTTCAACTCCCACAACCAGTTCAACCCAGTACACTGATCCTATTCACATCAGCGCAACCACCACGGTGAAGGCTATAGCCGCAGCCGAGGGCAAGGTGAGCGAAGTGGCTACTGCCGAGTATGTGATGGGCACTGCAACCAGTGTTGCCAACATTGCAGCCTATCAGAATGTGGCTGACAACACTGTGGTAGTCTTCACAAATCCTGTTACAGTGTTAGGTCATAACGGCAACAACCTCTATGTGAAGGACGACAGTGGCTATGCTTACTTCTATGGTAGCAACATTGGTCGTAGCTACAAGACTGGCGACATCATTCCTGCAGGCTTCACCGGTGAGAAAATCACTTATAAAGGCGAACCTGAACTCAAAATTTCGGCCAGCAGCAATTTCCAGGCGCCCAGCGGCACTGTTACTGTGAATCCTGAAACCATCCAAGTGAACGACATCGAGGCTTCACTCTTTGCTCACTATGTTTACATTGCAGGTGCTACTCTGAATCCCGAGACTTATGTCATTACCGACAATAGTGGCTCTGGTTCTTACTACACAGGTATGGGAGCATCGACAGCTGACCCAACCAAGACCTACAATGTGTGGGGCATTATTGGCTCGCATGTGAAAGATAACGCTACCATCTATCAAATCCTGCCCATGAAGATTGAGGATGTGAACGGCGGTGGTGGCGGCGAAGGCATACAGACGATTGCCGAGATGGTGGCTCTTGAAAAGGGCACATCGTTCACCTTTGCTAATGAAGTGGTGGTAACCTACCGCGACGCCAACGACAAGCGCTACCTCTACATCAAGGACGCTACTGGTTCGGCCCTTATCTTTGGCAGCGACTTCGAGTTCAACCAGGGTGATGTGCTTGCCGGCGGATGGCAAGGCACCATGGACAACTACAATGGCCTTATCGAGGCGAAAGAGGTTACAGGTCTCACGGCTACCGGCCAAACTCAGACTGTGACTCCCGTGGAGAAGACTGTAGCTGATATTACTGCTGCTAACCAGAACATCTATTGCGTGATCAAGGGCGTGAAGATTACAGGCGTGAACGGCCGCAACTTCTCGATTGGCGGTGCTGCCGGTTACAACACCTTCTATAACACCGTGGTTCTGCCTACCGACGAAACCGTTGACTTCGACGTGGAAGGCTTCATCTCAGTGAACAAGAACAACCCGCAATTCATTCCCACCCGCTTCATTGGCGACATCGAAGTTCCTGAGGTGGCAAATATCAATGAACTCTACGCTCTGAACAGCGGTGTCACAGCTAAGATTACCGGCGACCTCATCGCTCTGTATCAGAACGGCAACAACCTCTATGTGAAGGATACTGAGGACACTTACTCGCTGGTTTACGGTTATCTTGAGAACGAGTTTGCTAACGGTAACATCATTCGTGATGCCGAGGCTTATTGGACAACTTATCAGGATGCCAAGCAGCTCATTCCCGTGGGCAGCACCTTCGTGAAGGCTGAAGACGGCACTAAGGTTGATCCTGAAGAAATCGCACTTGAGGAAATCTCGCAAGAGAATGTTCACATGTACGTCTGGGTCAAGGGTGCAACCCTGGTTAACGACTCGACCAACTACTACACCATCAACGACGGTACGCTCGACATGACCCTGTTCAACAAGTTCAACAAGACCGTGACCATGCCCGAGGTTCTTGAAGGCAAGACCTTCGATGTGAAAGCATTCGTATCGCTCTACAAGGGCAAACTCCAACTCTATCCTGTTGAGGTGGTTGATCCTAATGCGCACGTAACCGGCGACGTTGACGGCAATGGCACAGTGAACGTGAGCGACGTGACCGCTCTGGTCAACATGATTCTGGGAGTTATTCCTATGGACATTGAGGCCGGTGACGTTGACGGAAACGGCGCAGTGAACGTGAGTGATGTCACTGCCCTGGTAAATATTATCTTGGGCGTCATCTGATCGTAACTCAATAATGCCTCAAATTATGTTTTGAGGTGAAAAAATAAGGTGGCACCTCAGTTCCTGTAGAGGACGGGTGCCACCATATTTTTGTAAAACTGTAGACTAATCCATATCACTTATTAAATAAGGTGTTTTTATGAATTCTGCATCTCTTCTCACCCGGCCTCAGTGTGAGGCAATGAAAGGTTTTGCAATTTTGTGCATCATGATGCACAATTTCAGCCATTACCTTACACGGCACGCGACAGCACAACCTCAATCTTGATGCGTTATGTTTATATAGCGATTTATTTCCTGATATCCTTTGTCCTGGCAATGGGTTACAAACGTTTCCTCAAACTACTACCTAATCCCAAGTTATAAGAAAAAGTGGGGCTCATGACAGCCCCCCCCTTTTTGCGATAGAATCTACTGAGAATGTGCTGTTCAGCGTAGCTCAAGGGTTGTGTTGAGGTCACGAACCACCGTTTCGTGACTTGTGCCGCACTGGTTGCGGTCCTCTATCACGCTCTTGAGCAGCGGTTCCAGTTTGGGATAGAACTCTTCAAGTAGGAAATTGGAGATATACCCCCCTTCGTCGGGAAGCATGTCGCCAATCATTCCTTTAAAGCACGTTCTGAAGTCGTTGAGAATGTGTGTATTGTCGCGCGAACTCTCATCGGCCTCAGCAAACTCCATAACCACTTGCTGCAGTGGTTTGTCAAAGTATTTCATGGTGATGGCTTGCAACTCTTGGGCGGTCTGCGGTAACTTGATGGGCGCTTCAAACAGCGCGAGCATTCCGCTCACCTTGCCGAGTTTGCCGTCCAAGCGGTTCCACAGCCGGTTGGCTGCCATCGTGGCGAGTGCGTTGGCTCCGTGCTCCAAGCGTTTGCGTCCTGCTTCCTTGAGGTCTTTGCACAATGGGGTCGAAGTGATGTATTCAGTCTTTACGCCAATCTTTTTCAGGTCTTTCGACGGACTGAGCAGGCGATAGGCAAAGGGGTAGGTGATGGCCGAACCGGTAGCGATTTCGTAGATGGAGTCGGTGGCGGCACTGTTGTAGTTGAGCGCAATGTCGTTCACGTGCAGGTGGCCGGTGAGCAGGAGGTGGATGCCCGCCTCCATGAGTTGGTCGCGCACCTTTTCGGCATTGGCCACGATATAGTTGGGCAGTAGCGACTGTTCGCGATCCACATGCTGCACGGCGTGGTGGTGCATCATGGCAATCACCTGCTTGCCTTGGGCACGGGCTTGGGCAGCCTGTTCGGCAATCCATTGCATGGTTTCGGGCTTGATGCGTCCGCCATTGTGGTAGCTGTCGATGGAGTCGCCGCGGCTCTTGAGCAGGTTCTCCTCGTCGCGATTGCTGTCGATGGCAATGAGAACCAGCCCCGGCAACACCTCAGTAACATAGCTCAGCGAGTTGGGGTCGTAGTTTGAATCGCTTGCGTAGCCAAAGTCGGCGTATAGATGTGTAAACATATCGCGGTCAATGGTTTCGGCAGGTAGTGTCTTGTCGCCATCAAATATTTTTGCGTTAGGATTGCTGATGTCGTGGTTGCCGGGCACCACCAGCACGCGAATGCCCTGCGCTTGAAGCTGATTCAGCTTGCTCACTACATATTGGTGGCTCTCCAATTCGCCGTCTTTGGTCAGGTCGCCGGCAATGAGCACGGCGGCGGGGCGCAGTTTCAGGGCCTTGTCAACGAGCGCGTCAAGAATCTCGGCACTCCGGGCTATCATGCGCATATCGTTTTTCTCGTAGTTGTCAAAGGCACTGCCGGTTTTCTTCACCAGTGATGGAGCCATAGTGTGAATGTCGCTCATGACCATCAAGGTGCCGGTAGTCTGCACTGTGGCAGCCTTGCCCTTTGTGGTGCGTGCCGTGATTGTGGCTGTGAAAGCGATGGCCATGGCCATAATCAGGAGAATTCTTTTCATAGTCTTGATGAGTTATGTGATGATAAATACATTGCAAAAGTAATATATTTTGGAAAAACTCCATAAATCGACAAAAAAATAACTAACTTTGTGTTGATGAAACCCACATTCAGCATAGTAACGGTCACTTGGAATGCCGCCGATGTTATTGCGGCCACGCTTGCCAGTGTGCGAGAGCAGTCGTGCGTTGATTTTGAGTATCTTGTGGTCGATGGAGCGTCGACCGACGACACGCTCAACATGGTGCGTGCTGCGGCTATTGACAACACCCGTATCGTTTCAGAACCCGACAAGGGACTCTACGATGCCATGAACAAGGCGATAGGGCTGGCGCAGGGCGAATACATCATTTGGCTCAATGCCGGCGATGCCTTTGCCGCGCCTGACTCGCTGGCGCGCATGGCGGTTGCAGCTCAGTCGCATCCCGATGTGATTTATGGGCAGACGCAGTTGGTCAACAGCGAGCGACAAGTGGTGGGCATGCGCCACCTCTCTGCGCCCGAGCACCTCACCGTCGACTCGTTCAAGCAGGGCATGCTGGTGTGCCATCAGGCTTTTGTGGCTCGCCGCGAAATCATGCCGCAATACGATATGCAATACCGATTCAGTGCCGACTATGACTGGTGCATTCGCGTCCTGCAAGTTTCGAAGCACAACTTCTATTTGGGCGATGCGCCCGTTATCAGTTTCCTCAACGAGGGCATGACCGGTCGCAATCACAAGGCTTCGCTCAAGGAGCGTTATCGCGTCATGTGCCACTACTATGGCACGTTGCCCACCATGGCGCGACATTTAGGGTTCGCCCTGCGGCACCTGCGGCGCAAACTTTGTCACCAAGCAAGATGACCAAAAATGCGTTTTAGCATTATTTTACTTGTGTGTGCCTAATGTTGGCACTCGATAGCCGCTAAATTTGCAGTGTTGAATTTGTGTTTATGCGGCAAGATTGTTAACTTTGTGACATCAAACGCAACGAAACAGAAAAAACTAAAAACAATAACATAACACACAAAAACAATGGAAGAACAGAACATTAACGAGCAGCAGGCTCAAACTGGCCGCCAACCCGTATCGCCCGAGAAGCTCAAGGCATTGCAGGTGGCTATGGACAAAATTGACAAGACCTATGGTCGCGGTTCTATTATGAAACTCGGTGATGAGAGCATTGAGAATGTGGAGGTGATTCCTTCAGGCTCCATCGGCTTGAACTATGCCCTGGGCGTGGGCGGTTATCCGCGCGGACGCATCATCGAAATCTATGGTCCCGAGTCGAGCGGTAAAACTACGCTGGCCATTCATGCCATCGCCGAGGCGCAAAAGATGGGTGGCATCGCTGCCATCATCGATGCCGAGCATGCCTTTGATCGCTTCTATGCCGAGCAACTGGGCGTCGACGTGAACAGCCTTCTCATCTCCCAGCCCGACAATGGCGAGCAGGCGCTGGAAATTGCCGACCAACTCATTCGCTCCAGTGCGATTGATATTATCGTGATTGACTCGGTGGCTGCCCTCACCCCCAAGGCTGAAATCGAGGGCGAGATGGGCGAGAGCAAGATGGGTCTGCAGGCACGACTCATGAGTCAAGCGCTGCGCAAACTCACCGCTACCATCAGCAAGACCAACACCACTTGCATCTTCATCAACCAGTTGCGCGAGAAACTCGGCATCCTCTTTGGCAATCCTGAAACGACTACCGGCGGTAATGCGCTCAAGTTCTATTCATCGGTGCGCATCGACATTCGTCGACTGGGCCAGATTAAGGACGGCGAGCAAGTGCTCGGTAACCTCACGCGCGTGAAGGTGGTCAAGAACAAGGTGGCACCCCCATTCCGCAAGGCCGAGTTCGAGATTCTCTTTGGCAAGGGCATCAGTCGCGTCGGCGAGATTATTGACCTGGGCGTGCAGTTTGGCATTGTGAAGAAGAGTGGCTCGTGGTTCTCTTATGAGAGTACCAAACTGGGCCAGGGGCGTGACGCCGTCAAGCAACTGCTTGCCGACAACGTGGAACTGTGCGACGAACTCGAGCAGAAAATCTTTGCCGCTATGCGTGGCGAGACCCCCGAAACAGCTGCCGAATGATACTGATTTCAGAGTAATCAACCGTTTCAGTAATAAGAAAGTAAACCACTTAAATCCAACCTTTTCGGCCTAATGGCCGATAGGCGTTAAACAATACCTGAAAAACACCAATTTTATTTGAATTCTCATCATGATGTAACGAGGCGGGACCGTGTTTCATGGCCCCGCCTTGATTTTTTAAGGCGAACTTTAAATGTTGAAGGGAATCTAGTCTCTCTAACCTTTCTAGATGATCTAGATTAACTAGAAAAACTAGCACTGCGCTGGTCTACCGGAGCTTGTGGCGGGCGTAGTGGGAGCGGGCGAAGGCGAAGAAGGTGACGACGCTTGCCACGTTCACGATGACCATGGACCAGAAGGCAGGCAGATAGCCCAGCGCGTCGGCAAGAATGCCGCCAATGAGTACGCCCAGACCCATGCCTATGTCCCACGAAATCAAGATGCTGGAGTTGGCGGTGCCACGCTGGTCGTTACGAGCCAAATTGATGAACATATTCTGGAATGCCGGCCACATGTGCCCGTTGCCCAGGCCGATGAGAATGGCCGAGCCATAGTAACCAATGTCGTTGGGGCAGACCACAAACAAGGTGTAGCCCACCACCGAGATGCACATGCCACCACTGGCATTCTGCACGATTTTGCCCTGTCGCAGCGCCTTGGCACCTTGCAGTCGTGAGAGCATGAGCCCGATGGAAATGAGCATGAACCATGTGCCCGTGCCACCGGTGCGATGCAGCACCTCCTTGCTGTAGATGGCGAGGTAGTTGCTCAGCACGCCAAAGCAGAATCCGAAGCCCGTCATGCAAATGGCGAGAATCCAGCCCGGAGTGAGGAAGAAGCGGTCCAGTGAGATTTTTTGCTTGTTCTTGACGATGGCGCGCGGGTTCAGTTTAACGCTTGCGTCGGCCACCAGCCCCAGACCGGCAATGATGAGTGCCATCATGAACAGCAGGTCGAAATTCTGAACATAGTGGTAGATATAGAGCGCTACCGAAGGGGCGATGGCCATAGCCAGATTGTTGCTCAGTCCGTAGTAGCCTATGCCCTCGGTACGGCGGCTTGAGGGCAACACATCGATGGCTACGGTGCTGTTGGCCACCGTCACGGCACCGAATGGTGCCCCATGCAGGGTGCGCACAATGGTGAACAACAACAATGTGCCTGCCACCAGATAACCGGCGAAGAAGATGAAGAAGATGAAGAAGCACACCATGAGCACCTGCTTGCGCGGGAAACTGTCGACCACATAGCCACTGAAGGGGCGCATGAGCATGGCGGTGACGGTGTAGCCCGAAAGCACCAAGCCAATCACATCCTTCGTGGCGCTGAAACGCTCACTCAGGTAGAGTGGCAGCAGTGGTGTGAGCAGATAAAAGGCGAAAAACAGCAGGAAATTGGCTGCCATCACCTTGATGAAATTACTGTTCCACAATATGTCTTTAGGTTCGCCTGTGGATGCGTTCATGGTGTAGTTGCGTTTTTTCGCTTTATGTACTTTTACAAAAGTGCAACCTTGATTATCAGATAGTTAAATATTGACCTTATGACCTATGAGTGTCGCGCTGGTGTGTTTTTCAACTTGGCAGTGTACAAAATCGCCAATGTGTGTGTCGCCGGCGGGGAACACAATCACCTTGTTTTGCTGCGTGCGTCCGAACATATCGTCGCGCGAACGCTTGCTGTAGCCCTCCACCAGCACCTCAAAGGTTTTGCCCACATCGTTGCGGTTGCTGCATTGCGAGAGTTCGTTCTGCAGGGCAATCATGCGATTCAGGCGGTCAATCTTCACCTCTTCAGGCACATTGTCGGGCAGATTCTTGGCGGCGAAGGTGCCGGGGCGCTCACTGTATTTGAACATGAAGGCCGAGTCAAAGCCCACCTCACGCATGAGCGAAAGGGTCTCCTGAAAGTCTTCCTCGGTCTCATTGTGGAAACCGGTGAACATATCGGTCGAGATGCCGCAGTCGGGCATCGCTTCGCGAATCTTGGCGATGCGGTCAAGGTACCACTCGCGAGTGTACTTGCGGTTCATGAGTTTGAGCACCTTGTTGCTGCCGCTTTGCACCGGCAAGTGAATGTGCTTGCAGATGTTGCTATGGCTTGCCATGGTGGCGATAATCTCGTCGCTCAGGTCCTCGGGGTTGCTGGTGGTGAACCGCACACGCATCTCGGGAGCGGCTTCAGCCACAATAGCAAGCAGTCGGGCGAAGTCAACAGGAGTTGAGCCGTCGGCAGGCTTGTAGAGATAGGAGTTCACATTCTGCCCCAGCATGGTCACTTCCTTGAATCCGCGCTGTTGCAGGTCGGCCAGTTCGTTGAGTATGCTCTGCGGCTCACGGCTACGTTCACGGCCGCGGGTGTAGGGCACGATGCAGTAGGTGCAGAAGTTGTTGCAGCCGCGCATGATGCTGATGAACCCGCTCACACGGTTGCCACCCACGCGCGTGGGAATCACATCGCGATAGGTCTCGGTAGTCGACAATTGCGTGTTGATGGCTTTCTGGCCATTCTCGGCAAGGCCAATGAGACTGGGCAACTCGAGATAAGCGTCAGGACCTGCCACCACATCCACGTCGTAGTCGGTGATGAGCACCTCTTTCAAGCGTTCGGCCATACAGCCAATGACACCCACGATGAGTCGGCGCTTGCGTTGCCGGCGCAGGGCATTCAACTGGTTGAGACGTGCAAAGATGCGTTGCTCGGCGTTGTCGCGCACCGAGCAGGTGTTGATGAAGATGGCGTCGGCATGGTCGAGCGTGTCGGTGGTTTCGTAGCCGGCCATTTGCAGCACTGATGCCACCACTTCGCTATCGGCCACATTCATTTGGCAACCGTAGGTTTCCAGATAGAGCCGTTTGCCGCTCTCCTGTGCGTTGTAGGTCAGGTCCATAGTGTGTCGGTCAATTGATGTGCGAGTCGATTAGTCGATGATATCGAATCCGGTGTAGCGCTGCAATGCCTTGGGTATGCGGATGCCTTCAGGCGTTTGGTTGTTCTCGAGCAAGGCGGCTACGATGCGAGGCAGGGCCAGAGCCGAGCCGTTGAGGGTGTGGCACAAGTGGGTTTTCTTGTCGTCGCCACGGTAACGGCACTTGAGGCGGTTGGCCTGATAGGTCTCGAAGTTCGATACCGAACTCACCTCGAGCCAGCGCTGCTGAGCACCCGACCACACCTCGAAGTCAAAGGTGATGGCGCTGGTGAAACTCATGTCACCACCGCACAGACGCAGGATGTGCCACGGCAGTTCCAGTTTCTCGAGCAGTGACTGCACATGGTCCTTCATCTCTTCCAGAGCCTGATAGGAATTTTCGGGTTTCTCAATGCGCACAATCTCGACCTTGTCGAACTGGTGCAGGCGGTTCAAGCCGCGCACGTCCTTGCCGTAGGAACCGGCCTCGCGACGGAAGCATGCTGAGAATGCGCAGTTCTTCTTGGGCAGTTCGTCCTGCGGGATAATCACGTCGCGGTAGATGTTGGTCACAGGCACCTCGGCGGTGGGAATCAGGTAGAAGTTATCGACCTGGCAGTGATACATCTGACCTTCTTTGTCGGGCAATTGTCCCGTTCCCAGTCCTGAATCTTCATTGACCACCAACGGAGGCTCAATCTCAACGTAGCCGGCTTTTGACGCCTCGTCGAGGAAGAACTGGACCAGCGCACGCTGCAACTTGGCTCCCTTGCCAATGTACACGGGGAAACCGGCACCGGTGATTTTCACACCCAGGTCAAAGTCTATCAGGTTATATTTTTTGGCGAGATCCCAGTGGGGCAGGGCGTCAGGTCCCAATTCCGGCATCGGGCCTCCGGTTTTCTCCACAATGTTGTCGGCGGCTGTCTTACCTTCGGGCACGCCCTCATAGGGCACGTTGGGAATGGAGAGCAGAATGTTGGTTATGTCGTTCTCAATAGCCTTGAGGTTGTCGTCAATCTCCTTGTTGGCGGTCTTGAGTTGAGCCACTTGTGCCTTCACTTGCTCGGCCTCTTCGCGATTGCCTTGCTTCATGAGCGCGCCTATCTGTGAGGCCATTTTATTGAGTTGGGCTGCATTGTCATCGCGCTCTTTTTGCGCGGCGCGACGTTGTTTATCCAGTTCCACAATGCGCATGATGGGCTCTTGAGCGTCGAATTGCTTGATGGCAAGTCGGCGAATGACCTCTTGCGGGTCGTTGTTGATGAGTTGTAGCGTGAGCATAATATTGAAATAACTAAAAAATGCTGTAAATAAGTAACTGCCGCACACCGTTGAGGCTGTGCGGCAGTGCAAAATTACACAATTAATTTGTAATTAATGGTGTGTATCGTCGAGAAAATGCTTAACTGCCGAAATCAATGGTTGTTGCAGTGCCTTTCTTGGCTTGTTGCAGTTCGGGTTTGCGCACGGGTGCGGTAGTGGCATTTTCCTGCATTTCCTTGAGGCGCGCCTTGATTTTCTGGTCGCGGTTCACCACGGGTGTCTTTTCGAGCAAGTCAATGATTTCGTCGTTGTCGATGTCGTTGGGACGCAGCACAAAGAATCTTGCCTCGGCCATCTCGTTGGTCTGCTGGTGGATTTTATCCTTGCCATACTCCACGCTGATGCGCTCAAGCCGTTCCTTTTCAGGCTGTTTTGCGGGTGCGACCGGTTCGGTTTTGGGCATTTCGCCTTCAAGGGTTACGCCGAATCCTGCAGCCAGAATGGTGATTTTGATGCGGTTGTCGAGCGTTTCGTCGAAGGTGGCACCCCAAATCACATCGACCTCGGGGCTGAAGTTGGTCATGAACTGGCGCATCTCGTTGACCTCGGCCATGCGGAAGGGGTTCTCGGAGTTGGGGTTGAAATAGAAGTTCATGAGGATGCGTTTCGAACCGTAGACATCGCGGTTGCGCAGCAGTGGCGACTCAAGCGCGTCTTCAATGGCCTTGGTCACACGGTGCTCGCCCTCGCCATAGCCTGAACTGATAATGGCTACACCACCCTCGCGCAGGGTTGTGTTCACATCGTTGAAGTCCAGGTTGATGTGGCCCTTGGTGGTAATCAGGTCCGAGATGCTGCGTGCGGCTATCGAGAGCGTGTCGTCGGCCTTGCCGAATGCGTTCACGAAGTCCAGGTCAGGATAAATCTCGGTCAGTCGCTCGTTGTTGATAATCAGCAACGCGTCGACATATTCCTGCATCTCGTCGGCGCCGTCGAGCGCCTTGAGAATCTTCTTCGTACCCTCAAACAAGAACGGAATGGTCACGATACCGATGGTCAGGATGCCCTTGTCGCGCGCTATGCGAGCCACAACGGGTGCCGCACCGGTTCCGGTGCCGCCGCCCATACCGGCTGTGATGAACACCATCTTGGTCTCGTCGTCAAACAGTGCTGCAATGTCGTCGGCACTCTCCTCGGCGGCTGCCTTGGCCTTTATCGGGTCGTTGCCCGCTCCCAGTCCAAAGGTGGTGTTGGGGCCAATGAGCAAGCGGTTAGGCACGGGCGAGTTACCCAGAGCTTGGCGGTCGGTGTTGATGACCACGAACGACACGCCGCTAATATTTTGTGAATACATGTGGTTGATGGCGTTGTTGCCGCCACCGCCCACGCCCACCACCTTGATGATGGTCGGCAATTTCTCGTCGATCTGAAAACCCGGATTCTGGTCGATACTGTCGAAGATGTTGTCTTCTATCTTGTCTTTTAAATTAGGCATGGTTCTTTGTGATTAATGGTGGAACATTTTTGGGAAATTACTCATGAAAGGCGATTTAATTCTCTTCGTCATTTTCATCGTTCTCTTCGAGCAGTGAACCCAGTTTCTTTTTCAGCAAGCCCCAGCGGCCCGGTTTCTTCTTGCCATTGTCCTTCTTGGTCTCGGCAGGTGTCGGGTCGGGTTGGGGAGCGGGTTGAGAGGTGGTTTCGGGCGTGTTGACGCTCCATCCCGTTCCGTCGTCATAACTGTTTTTCTCAATACAGGTTTCTCCGGCCGACAGGAGTTCAGCGCCTTTGGAAAGGAGTGAGAACACCTGAATGTAGTCGGGCTTATTGATGGTGTGGTCAATGATGTTGATTGAAGGAGGCATGGAACCGGTGCGCACATGAATCTGTGCGGTTTCTTCCAGTTTCTTGTTGAAGCCTTGCAACGAGGCACCGCCACCAATCACTACAATACTCTTGATGTCCTCGTTGTTGAGGTTGGCGTAGGTGATTTGCCTAATGATGTTGGCAATGATTTCACCGGCTCTTGCCGAGATGTGCTGCGAAGCATCGGTAGAGTTCACACCTTCAATGGTGATAGACTCGTTCGAGAACTCGAGCGGATTGGTCAAGTTCTTCTTCACGCGCTCGGCAGCCTCTTCGATAATGGAGAGACCTATCTCAATGTCCTTAGTGATGTTACGTCCACCCAAAGGCAGGGTTGTGAAATAGAGGAGAGAACCATTCTTGTAGATGGAGACTTCAGTAGTCTCGGCACCCATATCCACCAGCATGCAGCCCAGCGACTTCTCTTCAGTGGTGAGCACTTCATTGGCTGTAGCCAGGTGTGTCACGATGTATCGACGCACGGTCACCACAGCATCCATCACGCGCTTCAGACTAATCTTGATGGCTGGTTTAGCCACAATGCGGTTGAGCTTGATGCTGATTTTAGAGCCGAACTGTCCGCTGGGATTTTCAGTTTCCTTGTTGTCGACATAGAAGGCCCGTGGCACAATGTCGATGGTGTCGTAGCTGTTATTGTTGTCCCGCACCGATTCTTGTATGATGCGGTCTATAATTTGGTCGGTAATGGCACTTGATGAGTCCAGATCGCGGCTCACCTCGGTGATGACAGAGTGAAGCGACCTGCCGCTTACGCCCACAAACACATCGATGACGCGGCCGTCAATGCGCTTCTCAATGCGTCGCAGAATGCGGTTGATTGCTCCCTTGATGTTCTCAACGTTCTTGACTTCGCCGTGACGCACGCTATTGATGAACCGCTCTTCTTCGAGCAGGCGCACCGTCACATAGCCCGACGAAGACTTGTCGGCTACCGCTCCAACTATCTTGGAGCTGCCAATTTCTAAGGCTACGATATATTGGTTCTTCTCCATAACTTGTAGTGATTAATGCTGTTGGTTATTATTGTTTTTTTCTTGTTTTTCTGTTTTGTTGTCACCACCGGCTTTAGGCTTGTCGCCGGCTTTTGCTGTGTCGGTGGCTTTGGGTTTGTCATTGCCGTTCTGCGACTTGGCGCCCTTGTCCTTCTCCGAGCTCTTCTTGTCATTGACAAGCGGCTTTTTCTCGTCGTTGGGGGTCATGGTTTCGAGATCGGGCACGGGGTCCTCGTCTTCAAAATCATATTCAAACTTGGGCACCACCTTCTTTTGCGCCAGCGTCGCCACCACTTGATGGTCCCATTTAACCGAGATGGTGTCATAGGCGTTCCATCCCTTAACAGGCATCACTTTGCGGTAGAACAGCAGCAATTTGCGGAATTTATCCTTGTAGTTCTCCACGTCGCCCATATTCACGACGTGACCGTTAAAGCACGGCACGATGTAGATGTTTTGCGGGTCGCGGAACTTGTACATGGTCACGATGCTCGAGAGCGTTGAGTCGTGGCTCACATAGTCAATCATGGGCAGGAGTTTCTCCGGTCCGTAGGCTTTGGTGAAATGTCCCTCGATAATGGGCACATCGGTGAAGTAATTGGTTGAGGACGGTATTCTTTTCCCCTCGCGGTTCACATAGTAGGAATTGTCTCCGTCAAACACCCGCAACACCGGCACCAGTTGCTTGACGCTGATGTGGAACACACCATTCTGGCCCTTGTAGCATTGTGCCGACTCCAAGAATTGTGACTTGGACAAGGCTTTCTCAATGCTGTCGCTATTGATTTGCCACATGGGCAGACCCACAATCTTGAAGTTCAGTTTCTGCAAGTCGTTGATGATGCCTTGTGGCGTGACAAATGAAGTGACTTCAGTGTTCTCAACTTTCACGTCAATGGATGTGCACAGTTCGGCTTTAGCCTTGTTACGGGCCCAAAAGACGCCCCACACAAGCAGTGCCGAGAGAATCAAGAGCAGTATGTATCTAACTATTTTCAATGTTTCTGTTTCTTAACGCCATCGCAAATTTGAGGCAGCAGATTCACAATGTCACCTGCTCCCATCGTTAATAAGATATCAAAGTTACACAATTGCAGCGAATTAATCAAATTTTCTTTGGTATAAATCCGTTTTTTCTCACATGTAACATTTTTTAATATAATTTCGCTGGTCACGCCGGGGATGGGTTCTTCTCTGGCAGGGTAGATGGGCAGCAGCAACACCTCGTCGGCAAGCGATAGCGCCCGTGCAAAGTCGGGAGCCAAGTCGCGTGTGCGGGTGTAGAGGTGTGGCTGGAAGATGACCGTGATGTGACGGTCGGGATACAAGTCACGCACCGACTTGATGGCCGCCTCAATCTCGCCCGGGTGGTGGGCATAGTCGTCAATGACCACCTTGCCGTGCGGGCCGTCTTCCTTGAGCCAGAACTCGAAGCGGCGCTTGGGACCCTGGAAAGTGGCCATAGCCTGTTTCATGGCCTCTTTGGGCACATGAATGAGCCAAGCCACTGCCATGGCGGCGATGGCGTTCTCGATGTTAATGCTCACGGGCACACCCAGGTCAATGTCGGCAATGATGCCGTCAGGGTGCACGAAGTCAAACATAATTTTGCCGTTGCCCTTGCGCACATTCTGGGCGTGGAAGTCGCCCTTGTCGAGCGAGTAGGTGTAGGTGTATACTCCTTCTTGTACGCGTGGTTTCAAAGCAAGTCCCTCGTGCACAATGAGTGAGCCGCTGGACTTGATGAGACTGGTGAAGTGCGCGAAACTCTCGAGATAGGCTTCATAGGTGCCGTAGATGTCGAGGTGGTCGGGGTCGGTCGAGGTCACCACGGCAATATAGGGCCTCAGGTGGTGGAACGAGCGGTCGAACTCGTCGGCTTCAATTACCGAGAACGGGCTGCTCTCTGAAAGCAGAAAGTTGCTGTTATAGTTGCGCAGCACACCGCCAAGAAAGGCATTGCTGCCCATCCCTGACACCTCAAGGATGTGAGCCATCATGCTCGAGGTGGTAGTCTTGCCGTGTGTGCCGGCAAAGCACAGGCCCAGCGTGTCGTCGGTGACGATGCCCAGCAGTTTGGCGCGTTTCACTACCTCGAATCCGTTGTTCCTGAAATATTGCATGCCGGCATGACTGTCGGGCACAGCAGGGGTGTACACCACCAGCGTGGTTTCGGGGTCGCGGCAGTAGTCGGGAATCAGTGCGGGATTCTCGTCGAAACTAATCTCAACGCCCTCGTTCTGCAAAGCGTCGGTGAGTTCGCTGGGCGTGCGGTCATAGCCGGCTATGCGCTTACCCTTGGCCAAAAAATAGCGTTCCAAGGCAGCCATACCGATGCCGCCGGCTCCAATGAAGTATAATGAACTGAAGTCTTTCATAATCGTGTGTGATGAGTTGTTTAATCTTTAAGAATTTTTTCAATCTCGTCAACAATGCGCTCTGCGGCATTGTTGAGAGCCATCTTCTTTACATTAGAACCGAGCGTGTTCAGCAGATTGCGGTCGCTCACCACGCGCAGCATTTCGTCAACCAATTGTTGCTCGGCATCGGCATCGGCAATCATGCGGGCTGCATCTTTGTTGACCAGAGCCAGTGCATTCTTGGTCTGATGATCCTCGGCAACATTGGGTGAGGGAACCAGAATTGAGGGTTTGCCCAGCAATTGCAGCTCAGAGATGGAGCTGGCCCCCGCACGCGACACCACCAAGTCGGCAGCGCGATAGGCAAGGTCCATTGCGCTGATGAATGGCACCTGTTTCACATTCTTCACACCCGAGTTGCCCAGCGCGGCGGCGCATTGTTCATTGTAGAACTTGCCCGACTGCCACAGCACCTGCACCTCAGGGTGCTCGCCGATGCGTGCCAGTCCGCCTATCATGCTGTTGTTAATAGTTCTGGCCCCCAGGCTACCACCGATGATGAGCACCGTGGCTTTGTTGGGGTCAAGATTCAGCGTCTCCCGGGCTTCTTGAGCCGTGGCGGTGCACTCAAGCAGATTGCGCCGCACGGGGTTTCCGGTGAGCACAATCTTCTCGGCAGGGAAGAAACGCTCCATACCCTCGTAGGCCACGCAGATGCAATGGGCCTTCTTGGCGAGCAATTTATTGGTCACTCCGGCGTAGGAGTTTTGTTCCTGCAGCAAGGTGGGGACACCCTGTTTCTGGGCAATCTTGAGCATGGGACCACTTGCGTACCCGCCTACGCCAATGGCGATGTCGGGCTTGAATTCGCGCATGATGCCCTTGGCAATGCTCATGCTTTTGCGCAGTTTGTAGAGTACCTTGAAGTTGCGCCACAGGCGTTTGCGGTCAAATCCCGCCACGGGCAACCCCTTGATGCGGTAGCCGGCTGCCGGCACACGTTCCATTTCCATGCGTCCTTCAGCCCCCACAAACAAGATGTTGGCTTCGGGATAACGGCGCTTGATTTCGTTGGCAATTGACAGAGCGGGGAAAATGTGGCCGCCTGTTCCGCCTCCACTCACGAGAAAGTTCAGTTTATTTCCATTCATTTTTGCGTATCAATTGAGTGGGATTCTCAGCACCCAGTCCTTCGGGCAACTGATTCTCCTCAGATTTACTGTTCTTAATGTTACCATTGGCAATGGTGCGGCTCACGCTCAGCATGATACCGAAAGCGATGCTCGTGACGATAATAGACGTACCGCCTTTGGAGATGAGGGGCAACGGCTGACCCGAAACCGGGAATACACCCGAGTTGATGGCCATGTGGAATAGCGCTTGATAGGCAATCATTGACGCCATCCCGATGATGAGCAGTGCCGGCAACACGCGCCGGCAGCGGCGCGCTATCATGGCCGCCCTCGCCAGCAACACGAGATATAATAGTAGCACAAAGATGCCTCCTATGAGTCCCATCTCCTCAACGATGATGGAGTAGATATAGTCACTGAAAGCCAGCGGCAAGCGGCTACACTCGCGCGAGTTGCCGATGCCCACGCCCGTGATGCCTCCGTGGGCTTGAGCCATGCGTGAGAACATCTCTTGCTGGTTCTTATCGGTCATGGGCTTGTAAACCAGCGAGTCACTGTTCCACCAGTCTTTCATGCGGTTTTTCCATGTGCCGCTACGGTCTACCTTGTTCTTGGAATCGGTTGCCTCATAGTCGGCTATGGTGTCGCCTTCCATCACCACATTCTCGGCGGCGAGCAGGTTGGCTTCTTTGTTGTCGTTGTTTTTCTTGATGAGCATGAAGCACCCGAACACGACGCCATAGATTACACCTAAGCAGAGTATTTTTTTCCATCGCGTGCCGCCAATGAGCAGCATGGAGATGCTGATGCACATGAGTAGCAACGTGTTAGTCAAACCGCTCTGCAATAGCAGACCGCCAAAGACCGCCACAAAAAATGCCGCGGCAATGATACCGCCGGTGGTCACATCCTTGTTCTTTTGTGAGCGGGCAAGGATGTAGGCAAGCAGTGTGACAATCGATAGTTTGGCAAGTTCAGCGGGTTGCAGGGTGAAACCGCCGGGCAGCGAGATGGCGCGTTGCGCACCGTTAATGACCTGACCAAACAGCAGGACGTACACCAGGCTGATGATGGTGAACACCCCAAGGCCCGGAATCATCAGAGCCAGCAGGTTCTTGTTGTTGTAGTTGGTGCGGTGCAAGAAAAAGATGCAGCCGAAACCCAGAGCAAGAAACACGCAGTGCTTGATGATGGGCATATACACACCTAACGCGGCGACTTCGCGACTCGACGCGCTATAAGACTCAATGATTGAAATGATGATGAGCGTGAAGTATATGCCCCAAATCCAGGGGTCACCATACTTGCGGGTCACCTCTTCATATTTGTTTACTTTTATAGGTTTGTCATCGGCCATGGCATGAGCGATTTAAGAGATTTTGAACACATTTTCCTTGAATTGCTCACCACGGTCTTCCATGTTCTTAAACAAGTCGAAACTTGCGCAGCATGGCGACAGCAGCACAGTGTTGCCGCTCTCGGCCAGTTCATGACATTTCTCCACGCACTCGGCCATGCTACGGGCATCGGTCACCACGGGCACCTTGCCGTCGAAGAAACGATGCAGTTTGTCATTGTCAACGCCCAGGCAAACGATGGCTTTCACCTTTTCCTTGACCAGCGGTTCAATCTCGCTATAGTCATTGCCCTTGTCCACGCCGCCCAGGATGAGCACCACGGGTTCGGTCATGCTTTCCAGGGCATACCAAGTGGCATTCACATTGGTGGCTTTAGAGTCGTTGATATAGGTCACGCCGCCCACTTTGCGAATGAATTGCAGTCGGTGTTCCACGGCTTCAAAGTCGGCAAGAGCCTCGCGAATCACCTCTTTCTTGATATCGAGAACCGATGCCGACAGCGTGGCTGCCATTGAGTTGTAGATGTTATGCAGACCTTTGAGCGAGAGTTCGTTGCGGCTAACTGACCATTGCCCTTCGGGTAGGTTAAAATGCAGTGTGTCTTGGCTCATGAATGCAGCGCAACGCTCATCGTCACGGGCGGTGAACGGCAACATGCGCGCTTCAGTACTCACCTGCTTGAGTTGAGCAGCGATGATGGGGTCGTCGTACCAAAAGATGAAGGTGTCGTCGCTCGTTTGATTCTGCATAATGCGGAATTTTGCGGCGGCATAGTTCTCCATCTTGTAGTCGTAGCGGTCTAGATGGTCGGGGGTGATATTGAGCAGCACAGCCACATTGGCTTTGAATTCATACATATTGTCGAGTTGGAAACTGCTCAGTTCTATCACATACACATCGTGGTGCGTGGTGGCTACTTGATAAGCAAGGCTTTGCCCCACGTTGCCTGCCAAACCCACGTTCAAGCCTGCCTTTTGCAAGATGTGATAGGTGAGCAGGGTAGTGGTGGTCTTGCCGTTGCTACCGGTGATGCACACCATTTTGGCATCGGTGTAGCGACCGGCAAACTCAATCTCGCTGATGATGGGAATACCTTTAGATTTGGCCTTTTGCACGATCGGAGCCGTGTCGGGAATGCCGGGGCTCTTGATGATTTCGTCGGCTTGGAGAACGCGCGATTCGGTGTGCTGGCCTTCCTCCCATGCAATGTGATATTCATTGAGTTTTTCCTTAAATTTAGGCTTGATGGTCCCCATGTCCGAGAGCCACACATTGAAGCCTTTCACTTGGGCAAGCACTGCTGCGCCCACGCCGCTCTCGGCGCCGCCCAAAATCACGATATTCTTACTTTTGTTATCCATATTATATAGTTATTTTTATATGATTGTGAGGTTTTTAGCGAATTTTGAGAGTTACGAAAGTAATCACAGCCAGGAAAATGGCCACGAGGAAGAATCGCATCACGATTTTTGACTCCGGGATGGCTCCCTTGGGGTTCTGCCACTTGGCTTCCACTTGCCCGGCCGGCACCTGGAAGTGGTGGTGAAGCGGTGTCATCTTGAATATGCGTTTACCCACACCGCTCTTGCGCTTGGTAATCTTGAAATAAGCCACCTGAATCATCACCGACAGGTCTTCAACAAAGAAGATGGCGCACAGGATGGGAATGAGCAACTCCTTGCGAATGAGGATGGCAAACACAGCGATGATGCCGCCCAAACACAGGCTGCCGGTGTCGCCCATGAACACTTGGGCGGGGTAGGAGTTGTACCATAGGAAGCCGACGGTCGCCCCGATGAATGCAGCGGCATAGACCACCAGCTCTGAACTGTCCGGAATGTACATGATGTTGAGGTAGGTTGAGTAAATGACGTTACCTCCCAAATAACACATGATGGCGAGCGCAACGCCTATGATGGCCGAGGTTCCTGTCGCCAGACCGTCAAGGCCGTCGGTCAGGTTGGCTCCGTTACTCACTGCAGTAATCACAAAGATGGTTACCAAGATAAACACAATCCAGCCGCCTGTCTGCGCGCTGTCGCCCATCCACTTGGTCAGGTAGGCGTAGTCGAAGTTGTGGTTTTTCACAAACGGGATGGTGGTTTGTGTCGACTTGATGTTCTGTGCCTTGTGTTCGATGACGAGTTCGTTCGTCTCAGGGTCAACGGTTTCCACGTTTTCACTCATCACCACGGCGGGGCTCAAATACATGGTCAGACCCACGATGAGTCCCAAACCCACTTGTCCCACAATCTTGAACTTGCCTTTCATGCCCTCCTTGTTGTGGTGGGCCACCTTAATATAATCGTCGGCAAAGCCCAGCGCTCCGCACCAAATGGTGGACACAATCATCAGTATCATGTACACATTGTTGAGTTTGCCCAGCAACAGGCACGGAATGAGGATGGAGATGATGATGATGATACCGCCCATGGTGGGGGTGCCTTTCTTCTCCAACTGGCCCTGAAGACCCAGGTTGCGCACCAGTTCGCCCACCTGCATGATTTGCAGCCGGTCAATGATTTTACGGCCAATCACGATGGCGATGAACAACGACAGCAACAATGCGAAGCCGGCTCGGAAGGTGATGTAGTCAAAGAGCCTTGCGCCCGGAATGTTGTATTCTTGTAGAAAGTGAAATAAGTGGTAGAGCATATTGCAAATGTGTTATTTGGTTTCGTTGTTGAATATTTCCTGAATCACTTCACGGTCGTCGAAGTGGTGCTTCACGCCGTTAATCTCCTGATAGTCTTCATGGCCCTTGCCGGCCACCAGCACTACGTCGCCCGCTTGAGCAAGCATGCACGCGGTGGCTATGGCCTGACGGCGGTCGGTGATTTTCACCACCTTGCCGCTCAGCGGTGGGATGATGCCGGCTTCCATGTCGCGCAAAATGGCTTCGGGATCCTCGGTGCGGGGGTTGTCGCTGGTGAGTATCACCTTGTCGCTGCGCACGGCCGCCTCACGCGCCATGATGGGGCGCTTGCCCTTGTCGCGATCGCCGCCGCAACCGCACACGGTGATGATGTGGCCCTTGCCGTTCAGCACCTCGGCGATGGCACCCAGCACGTTCACCAGCGCGTCAGGGGTGTGGGCGTAGTCTACGATGGCGGTGTAGCCTCGCTTGGAGCGCATCGTCTGGAAGCGCCCTGCCACGGGTTTGAGTAGCGACATCTTCACCAGCACTTGGTCTTCAGGGAATCCCAGCAAGGTGGCGGCTCCGTAGACCGACAGCAGGTTGTAGGCGTTGAAGCGGCCGGTGAACATCACCTCCACCTCGTTGCCGTTGATGTTGAGCAATGTGCCGTCAATGCGGTCTTCTATCATTTTAGCCTTGTAGTCGGCTATGGAACGCAGTGAGTAAGTATATTTCTTCGCCTTGCTGTTCTGCACCATCACCTCGCCCACTTTGTCGTCAATGTTTACCAGGGCAAATGCGTCGGCGGGCAGAGCGTCAAAGAACATCTTCTTCGCGGCAATGTAGTTGTCGACCGTCTTGTGGTAGTCCATGTGGTCGCGGGTGAGGTTGGTGAAAATGCCACCCGCGAACTGCAGTCCGTCAATGCGATGTTGTGCGCAGGCGTGCGAACTCACCTCCATGAAGGCATACTCGCAGCCGGCCTGCACCATGTCGTGCAGCATGCTGTTCAGGCTGATGTGGTCAGGGGTGGTTTGCTTAGCGGGAATCACTTTGCGGTCAATGATGTTTTGCACCGTTGAGAGCAAGCCGGCCTTGTAGCCCATCAATTGTGTGATTTCATACAGTAGGGTAGCAGTGGTGGTCTTGCCGTTAGTGCCGGTCACGCCCACCAGTTTCAACTTCTCCGATGGCCGGTCGAACCACTCCGATGCCAGCCGGGCAAGCGCGATTTGCGAGTCGGCCACTTGCACAAAGGTCACGCCTTCAGGCTGTTCCTGTGGCAGGTCCTGGCACACCACGGCAGCGGCGCCACGCTTCACCACGTCGGGAATAAAGCGATGGGCATCAACAGCCACACCTTTTACTGCAATGAACAGTGAGCCTGGCTCCACCGTGCGCGAGTCGCAGGTGATGCCGGTAATATTCACGTCGGGATTGCCTATGACGGCTATGGTCTCGATTGACGATATGAGTTGTTGCAATTTCTTGTTCATGATATGATGATTAAAAGTTATTATCTGAGTGTAAGCAGAATGTGGTCACCACGATGATAGGGGCTGCCGGCGGCCAGACTCTGTTGCACCACGCAGCCGTTGCCGTTCAGGCGCACGTTGATGCCCAGTCGCTCCAACTTGGCCACCGCATCGCGCACGTTCAGACCCACCACGCCCGGCACGCCCTTGCCGGTGTTTTTGGGCTTGGCATAGACCTTGACGTTGCCCAGACCTAAGCCTTTGCGCAAGTTGCTGTTGCGTTCGGGATTGATGGTGGCAAAGAGTTGTGGCACCTTTTGAGCATTCTCGTTATTTGCCTTGTAGTCGGCTTCGTCGCCCAGCAAGCCGCGTGCGTACATACGCTCGGCTATTCTTTTGAGCACGGTGCCGCTACTGGCTCCTGCCGAGGCGATGCCTCCGCCGCGAATCAGCACCATGCACGAGTATTTGGGATGGCTGTAGGGGAAGAAACCGCAAAAGGCGTAGCGCTTTTGGCTCCCGTAGTGTCCGTCTTCGCCAATGGTGTAGGCCGTGCCGGTCTTGCCTGCAATCTCCACCAGGTCGCTCTGCACCCATTTGCGGGCCGTTCCGCGGCTACCCCACACCACTTCGTGCAGGCATTGGCGCAGTTTGTCGGCATTTTCAGGCGAGCATATCTGTTTGCGGATATACGATACAGGTACGATGGAGTCGGGCTCACCTTCGCGCGAGAATTTCTTGACCAAATGCGGACGCACAAACTTGCCGTCGTTAGCAATGGCGTTATACACGGCCAGAGTGCGCAACGGCGGTATCATGGTCGAGTAGCCGAATGCCATGCGGGTCAGTGCCACGCGGCCTCCGTTGTTGTTCTCCAGTTTGCCGAACACGGGTAGCGTCTCGCCGCCGATGCCCGAGTGGAAGTCATCAAAGAATCCCAACTCGGCCAGTCGCTTGCGGAATCCGTCAGGATTGTCGCCATATTTCTTGGCAATGATTTTCGACATACCTATGTTCGACGAACGCTCAATGATTTCCTTAGGCGATAGGGTGGGGCTGCTGTGGGGATCCTTGATGGGACGGTTGCAGTAGTTCCACACGGCTCCCGTTTCCCAACGCTCGTCAATGCTCTTGACGATGCCGTCCTCAAGCGCCACCAGCATGGAGATGGGTTTCATCACCGAGCCGGGCTCGTAGCCCAGCACAGCGTTATTGCGTCCTTCAACATAGTCGTTGGCCTCATCGTTCCACTCCAGGTTGGAGATGGCCTTGATTTCGCCGGTGGCCACTTCCATGAGCACGGCGGTGCCCCACTTGGCCTCGCTCTCGGCGAGCATACTGTAGAGTTCGTTCTCAACGATGTCTTGCAACTGTATGTTGATGGTGGTAGTGATGTCATATCCTTTCACGGCCGGCACACTCTCCCAGTCAACAATGCTGTTGGTCAACTGAATGCGTTTTGCTTGACCCGGGATGCCGTATAGCGGTGTGTCAAGTGCCATCTCCAGACCCGACCGGCCGTGGATGCTCTTGCTCTTCTCGTCCTCGCCTGTGTTGCCTATGCTGCGCGACGCCATCTTGCCATAAGGCTTGCAACGCGCCATCTTGAGTTCGGCATACAAGCCACTCTTGTTCTTATTCATGTTCAGGAACGGGAACGAATGAATGCGCTGGTATTCTGAGTGCGAAAGTCGTGAGAACAGGCGGTAGGCTCGTTTGCCCTTGGCTTTGGCGGCCAACAGTTCATTGCGCCACTGGTCAGCGCTCTTTGCGGGCTGGAAACTGTGCAGACTGTCGCATAGCGCCGGCAGTGAATCGTTAAAGGCTTTCTCGTCAAATCCTGAGGTCTTCCAGTCAATGCGGGCGGTGAAGAATCGCAAGTTGGCAGCCAGCACTGAGCCGTCGTCGGCCAGAATCATGCCGCGTTCAGGTTCAATCAGCGTGGTGTCAGCCAGTATCTCAGCGGCTTTCTGATTCCAGGCACTGCGATACACAACGGTGGTTTTGAACACATCATAGACAATGAAGATCGAGAAGATCAACATGATGCCTACGATGAAGTAGTAACGTAGCAGAATGTGCTTTTTGTTAGTTTGTTTCATATTATTCAAACAGTTTATAGGGTGGTTGATCAGGCGATGTAAGCCCCAGATGCATGGTGTCTACAAGATTCTTCATCTGGCTCTCTCGTATCATGGAATTATATTTCGCACTGGCGGTCACGCAGTCGGTGCGTGCGTTGTCGAGTTCCACGCGCAGTTTCATCACTTGCTGCAGGTGGTTTTGGCACATATATTTGTTGCTGATGTACATGAGCATGAACACGATGAACGCGAGCGCATAAATCCAGTACTTCTTGAAGAAATTGAGTGTCAAGAAGATGCGGCCTTGCGCCAAGTTGCGCCAAATGTGTGTATTATTCTTGTTTGTTGCCATGTGGTCGGTGTGATTGGTGGGTTCTTATATTTTCTGGGCGATGCGCAGTTTAGCGCTGCGTGACCGTGGGTTCTGCTCTATTTCGGCCTCGCTGGGCACGATTACCTTGTTGTTGACAAGTTTCCAGGGGGTGTTGATGCGGCCGTAGAAGTCTTTGTCAACCTTGCCCTCTATGTTACCGCTTCGCATGAAGTTCTTCACCAAGCGGTCTTCAAGTGAGTGATAGGTGATGACCACCAAGCGGCCCTGCGGCTTGAGCACCTGCAGCGACTGGGTGAGTAAACGTTTCAGTGCGTCAATCTCGTTGTTTACCTCAATGCGTAGTGCCTGAAACACTTGCGCCATCTCTTTCTTCTCCTGCGAGAGTCTGATGTGCGGTTTCACTACCTCCAGCAATTGGGCGGTGGTGTCGATGGCTTTGTCAGCGCGAGCCGTAACGATAGAGTGCGCCATGCGACGCGCCTGTTTCAGTTCGCCGTACAGGTAGAGCACGTCGGCCAGTTGCTCTTCGCTGTAGTTCATCACTACCCATGCGGCATCGTGCGTGGCCTGCTTGTTCATGCGCATGTCGAGCGGACTGTTCTCAAATCTGAACGAAAATCCGCGCTGCTCGTCATCGAAGTGGTGAAACGACACGCCCAGATCAGCAAGGATGCCGTCAACCTGCTCAACATGGTGGTAACGCAGGAAATTCTTTAGGAATGCAAAATTTCCGTGTACAAATGTAAATCGCTCGTCGTCGATACGATTTCCGTAGGCATCCATATCTTGGTCAAACGAGTAGAGATGGCCCTCGCTACCAAGTTGTTGCATGATGGCGCGACTATGACCGCCACCGCCGAAGGTCACGTCTACATACGTCCCGTCGGGCTTGATGGCAAGTCCGTTCATGCACTCATTGAGCAGTGCGGGAATATGATAGGTGCCTGAGTTCATGTTGAGGGCGGTAAAGCGGTTGATAGTGAATAAAAAAGGAGCCTGACGGCAACCTTAATTGATTTTGCTTGTAAAGTTAGCAATAATTTGCCGAAGTTTACAAATCAAAACAGCACAAAATTTTCATTTCTACACAAAAAGTTATTAACAACCCCTCGAGAATGCCGATAAATACTACATTTCTTGAAATTGTGAAAATTTGTAAAATTATTTGGTTTTGTAAATTTTTGTGTTTTTTCGGTAGGCTTTGGGTGTGATTTTGTTTTTTGGTGGTTTTTCACCCTGTTTTTGTGCTTGGTTTGCCTGTGTGGATTTTTTTCAGTATTTTTGCATAAGCAAAACTTGAAAATAACATTCTCATGAAGCAATATCTCGACCTGCTGCGTCATGTGATGCAGAACGGCACCCTCAAGACCGACCGCACCGGCACCGGAACCAAGAGTATCTTTGGCTATCAGTTGCGTTGCAACCTGGCCGACGGTTTCCCGCTGCTCACCACCAAAAAGGTTCATCTCAAGTCAATTATCTACGAACTGCTGTGGTTTCTGCAGGGCGATACCAATATCAAGTATCTCAAGGATCATGGTGTCTCGATTTGGGACGAGTGGGCCGACGAGAATGGCGACTTGGGACCCGTCTATGGCCACCAGTGGCGCTCCTGGCCCGACGGTCACGGCGGCACCATCGACCAGATTGCGCAGGTGGTGGATTTGCTGAAGCACAACCCCGACTCGCGACGCATCATGGTGAGTGCCTGGAATGTGGCCGATGTGCCCAGCATGAAACTGCCTCCGTGCCACTCGCTCTTCCAGTTCTATGTGGCTGAGGGTAAGCTGAGTCTGCAACTCTACCAGCGCAGTGCCGACCTGTTTCTGGGCGTGCCCTTCAACATCGCTTCCTACTCGTTGCTGCTCATGATGATGGCGCAGGTCACGGGGCTGGAGCCTGGTGAATTTGTACACACTTTTGGTGATGCGCACATCTATCTCAATCACTTGGATCAGGTGCAGTTGCAGTTGAGCCGCACGCCGCGGCAGTTGCCGCGCATGGTGCTCAACCCCGAGGTGAAGAGCATCTTCGACTTCCGGTACGAGGACTTCACCCTTGAGGGCTACGACCCTTATCCCGCTATCAAGGCCCCCGTTGCAGTGTAGCGGGTTGAGAGTCCCCTAACCCCCTGAAAGGGGAACTGGTAGTCTTTCTAGCCGCTCTATAAGTCTAGAAAACCTAGAAAATCTAGAGAATCTAGAATATCTAGAACATCTAGAAAATCTAGAATATCTAATAACTGTAACTAACAACTGTCTTATGAAAAAGAACCTCTCGGCAATAGTGGTAGTGGCCGAAAATGGCGCAATTGGCAAGAATGGCGACCTGCTGTGTCACCTGCCCGCCGACCTCAAACACTTCAAAGACCTCACCATGGGGCACTCCATCGTGATGGGTCGCAAGACCTTTGAGTCGTTCCCCAAAGGGCCGCTGCCAGGCCGCCAAAACATCGTGGTGACGCGCAACCGCAAGTATCGCCCCGAGGGCGTCACGGTGGCACACACCATCGACGCGGCACTCCGCAAGGCCGAGATGCCGGGCGATGTCTTTATTATAGGTGGAGCCCAACTCTATGCTGCCACCATCGACCGCGTTACCACCCTCTATCTCACACGCCTGCACGCCACCTTTCCCGATGCCGATGCTTTCTTCCCTGCCATCGACCCCGACCGGTGGCAAGAAGTGGACCAGGAGGAGCATCAGGCCGACGACCGCAACCCCTACGACTACACCTTCGTCACACTGGTGCGCAACGAATGAATTTAGAGTTTAGAGTTGAGTGAAAAAAGGAGGGCTGGCGATGATGCCAACCCCCAGATGTGGCCTCACTTTTTGTCCCGAGATCTCCGAGCCCTCCGAGATCTCCGAATACTCCAAATGCTCCGAGTCACCCAGTTTGCAAGCCCCGTAGGGGCGTGTGAGAATAGGCAGGGGCGTGAGCCCCTGTAAACAAGGCATATTTTATCCATTAGCCCCGTCGGGGCGACAGAAAAAATTGATTCACATTCTGCCGTCCCTACGGGACTAATGTTGTATATGCTTAATTGACAGGGGTTCTCGCCTACGGCTTCACCCCTGCCTAAGTTCTTGACAGTCCTAACGGACTTTTAATCGGACACTAATAAAAAAATATGATGGATTTGTTCTTGAACCGAGCGCAGCGAGAGTTAGTTTACTCGACGCCCAAGATGATGTTGATAAGGGCGGTCACGTCAGAGACGTTCACATTACCGTTGCCGTCAATGTCGGCACGTTCTGGGTCTTTGGTTACAGTACCCAGAATCATATTCACAAGCGTGGTCACATCGCTCACATTCACCGTATCGTTACCATCCACATCACCCGGAATCAACACATCTTCAAGGCCACCTATAACTATCAGTTCTTTCCATTGGTCAGCATTTCTGTAACTGTTTACATACTCATCCTTGACCTTCAAAAGACACTTATTTTTTGGAACATTATAGAATACCCCTCCACCCAAGCTCACAGAAGAAGGGTCGGGGTATGATTTAATCTCCATCAATGCGGTACAATGAATGAATGCATTGTTTCCAATTGATATAATGGATTCTGGAATGTTCACACTCGATAATTTGGCGTTTCCACCAAAAGCATAAGCACCTATGCCTCTTACATTATTAGGAACAATCGTGTTCTTGCAACCTGCAATCAACACATTGCCATATGTTTGAATAATGGCATTGCAGTTGTTGCGGGAATCATATTTTGGATTTTCATCCTCAACCACAATCGTTGCAAGATCACTGCAACCATAAAAAGGATAGCCAACAATGCTGGTGACTGAACTTGGTATCGTTATTTCCATTAATCTACTACAACCATAAAACGCGTCACCCGAGATTTTCTCAACTGAGGTGGGAATCGTAATATTGGTTAATCCAATACAATCCTTGAACGAACGATAACCGATTGCAACAATGGTGTTAGGTACAACACTGTTCATACAACCCAAAATCAAAATGTTTGATTCAGAGTTGATGATGGCATTGCAATTCTCGCGTGAATCGTAATGAGTATTGGTTTCTTCCACCTCTATTGACTCAAGCCCCGAACATTCTATGAAAGCATCACGCCCAATTGAGGTAACAGAAGATGGTATTGCAATACTCGTCAACCCCTTGCAGCTACGGAATGCCTCGTCTTCAATGGTTACAACCGAATTGGGTATTTCTAAACTTGTTATTTGGGAGTAGTTCACAAACTTGGCTGGTAATGTTTCCACTTCGGGACCAATGACAACCCGATTCAGTTGACTATTGACGGCCCCTAATTCTCCCTTACAATCTATGGCGTTCCATGTGAGTTCAACCAAATTAGGACATTCCAAAAAAGTCTCTGAATCAACAGAAGTTACCGCTTTTCCTATTGAAACACTTTCCAAACCTTCACAGCCATAGAACGCACGCCCACCCACAGTTGTAACCGAATCGGGTATAATCACGCTTGTCAAACTGCTACAACGGCTAAATGCAAGTCTGCCAATACTTTTGACTGCATCAGGAATTATAATATTTGACAAGCTTACACAGCATAAAAAAGCCTCACGGTCAATAGCTGTAACCGAATTAGGTAGAGTCAGATTAGTTAAACTTGAACAATTTGAAAACAACCTATTTTCAATTTTCGTCAACATGTTGGGAATGTTGATTTCAGTCAGACTGGAGCAAGAAGCAAAAGCGCAAGCACCAATGGTGGTAACCGAATTGGGTATTGCAATGCTGACTAAACTGCTACAATTAATGAAAGCGCTGCTGCCAATATCGATTACAGACTCAGGGATTGATACATTCATCAAGCCTGTGCAGCGAGCGAATGCCTCCGATCCAATACTGGTAACCGTATTGGGAATAATCACACTTGTAATGCTACCGCAGTAGGTGAAAGCATTACGAGCTATAGATGTGACCGGATAAGTGACATCATTATAAGTCACCGCAGATGGAATAACAATCTCTCCAGACAAATATGAATAATTGTCATTTGAATATTTTTCGCAGGTCAACGCGACAGACACACTATCACTTTTCTTTACATAGCATAATCCGTCAACCTTGAAGTCATATTCATAGTCAAATCCAGACGCAGCGGCAACAGTAGTGGTGAAGGTGAGGGCAGCCAGCAGGATGAGGTTTTTTACGAAAGTTTTCATAGCTAATAGTATTATATTGCCATTTGATTGATTTTGCGTTTTTGGTTCGGTGCAAAATTACTACCATAAAATGGACAATCCAAATTTTTTGGGCAAAAAAAGCGTATCATTTTTCACCCACAAATCGTTGATATACAGCAATTTCACATTTTTAGGGGAGTATCATTCCGTTTTTGCCCTGCTCTTTTGTCCAACTTTTCTACTGAGAAAAGCGTTTTTGCCATTTACATCCCTCCTCCCATCCCTTACCTTTGCCCATGCGCCCACCCGCGCACAAGCGCGACCCCAAATAACCAGTGATTTAACGAATCACGGCATTGATGCCCCAGTAGCAGATGATGCCCGCCAGATAGCCCACGAATGCTATCCATGTCACTTTTTTCAGATACCACCCGAAGGTAATGCGCTCCAAACCCATCACCACCACGCCTGCGGCTGAACCGATAATGAGCATACTACCGCCCACGCCGGCGCAGTAGGCCAACAACTGCCAGAAGATGCCGTCAACGGCAAAGTCGCCCACCGGTGCTATCTCATACATACCCATGCAACCTGCCACCAGCGGCACATTGTCAACAATACTCGAAATGACCCCAATGGCACCGGTCACTACATAGTGGTTGCCATTGCTCACTGTGTTCAGCCACTGTCCGGTGACTGTCAGCACGCCAATCTCTTGCAGGCAACTCACGGCCATCAGAATGCCCAGGAAGAACAGGATGGTACCCATGTCGATGCGCGACAGCACGCGTGTGACGCGTTTCTTGAATTTCTTTTTCTCGCCCTTGCGACGACCGTAGAAGAACTCGGTGACAAGCCACAGCAGACCCAGCACGAGCAGGATGCCCATGAACGGCGGCAGACCGGTGATGCCCTTGAAGATAGGAACGAAAATCAAGCCGCCCACACCCATGAAGAACACCGTTTTGCGTTCGCGGGATGTGAGTTCTTGCTCTTCGGTTTCCACTTCTTTCTCAGGCATTACGAGTTTTCCCTTTAGCGAGAACTGCATGATAAAGGCGGGAATCACCATGGAGATGAGCGATGGGACGAAAATCTCGGTTATTACGCCGGTCGATGTTACGGAGCCGGCATTCCATAGCATGATGGTGGTCACATCGCCAATGGGTGAGAATGCTCCACCTGAGTTGGCGGCAATCACTACCAGGGAGGCATAGATCATGCGGTCAGCGCGCTCACCCACCAGTTTGTTCAGCACCATAATCATTACAATGCTGGTGGTGAGGTTGTCCAGAATGGAACTCAGGAAGAAGGTCATAAACACAATCCTCCACAGCAGTTTACGCTTGCTGGTCGTGCTCAGTGACGTTCGTACAAAGTCGAAGCCTCCGTTCTGGTCCACAAGTTCCACAATGGTCATGGCACCCATCAAGAAGAATAGCGTTGAGGCGGTCTCACCCAGGTGATTCTCAATGATTTCGGTGGCTTTTCTGATGAGGTCTTCGCCCGGTTCCAAGATCAAGTAGTTGCCGGGAGCTATCATGAACAACGTCCAACAAAAGATGAACATGAGCAGCGCAATGGCGGCTTTGTTTACTTTAATTACGCTTTCGAGCGCTATGCAGGCATAGCCGAAAACGAATACTGCCACGATGGCGAGGGTTAGCGTTGTCATAATATATTTTTGTGTAACTTGTCTATAAGGTTTACTTTTTGCGTGTGCAAAGTTAGCACATTATAATGGAATGACAAAGCATTGACCCCCACAATTAAAGAAATATTTCAGTAAATAATCGCAAAATCTGAAATTCCCCCTGAAAAGCATGATGGCGGCCGCCTACCGGTTCCCGGTTTCAACCACTCACTGAAGAGAAAGGTCCTATTCAAAAAAAACAATCGGCCCTCGTGCATGAGGACCGATTGCGGAAGTATATATTCTCGTTTTATTATTTTTTGCGAGGATATGTCATTACTTATTAGCCTTGCGGGTCGACAGAGCGTGTGCTGTGGGAGCTGCGATGAACAGCGAAGCACAAGTACCGATAACCACACCCAGAATCATCGCGAAGATGAAGCTACGGATAGACTCACCACCCAGGATGAAGATCACCACCAGCACGAGCAATGTACTGATAGAGGTCATCATCGTACGGCTCAATGTGCTGTTAAGAGCGCGATTGAACACTTCTTTCGATTCCATCTTGGGATAGAGTTTCTTGTACTCACGCACACGGTCAAATACCACCACGGTATCGTTCACCTGATAACCAATCACGGTCAGGATTGCGGCGATAAATGTTTGGTCAATCTCCATTGAGAAGGGGAACAAGCCGTGCAGCGTGTAGAAGCCAATCACCACCAGTGCGGTGAATGCCACAGCTGCGAGAGCGCCAATCGAGAATGCCACGTTGCGGAAACGGAGCAGGATATAGAGAGCCATGGCGAGCAGTGACCAGAACACAGCCCAGATGGCCTCGGTCTTCATGTCAGATGCGATGCTCGGGCCCACGACCTCGGTTTGCACGATACCCACATTCTCGTTGCTCACGCTAAAGTCTTCGAAGCTCATGCCCTTCAGGTCACTCTTGAGACCTTCGTACAGTTTCTTTGAGATTTCTTCGTCGAGGGCAGCGTCGTTGCTCTCAATCTTGTAGTTGGTCGAGATGCGCACCTTGGTGTTGTTGTCGATGGTGATGACCGACACATTAGCACCGTCGAACAGCGGAATGAGGTTCTGCTCCAGTTGCTCGGTGCTCACAGGTTGTGCGAATTGTACCACATAGTTGCGACCACCCGAGAAGTCGATACCCTGGCTCAAGCCGCGGCCGGGGATGAAGAACATGGCCACGATGATAGCAATGATTGCAACCACTGCAGTATAAGCAGCTTTGCGTTTGCCAATGAAGTCGAACTTGGTGTTCTGCATCCAGTTCTTGGCCCAGCTGGTGGTGAAAGTGGTGGAGGCATAGCCGAAGCGGTTCTTGTTAATCCAGTGCTCAAGAATGAGGCGGGTCACAAACACGGCTGTGAAGAACGAGCAGCAAATGCCGATGATCAGGGTGATGGCGAAACCGCGAATCGGGCCTGAACCCAGATAAGCCAAGATAGCACCGGTGATGATGGTTGTCAAGTTACCGTCGAAGATTGCCGAGAAGGCGTTCTTGTAACCATCGGCCACAGCAGCCTTCATGCCCTTGCCGGCACGCATTTCTTCCTTAATGCGTTCAAAGATAAGCACGTTGGCATCCACTGCCATACCCAGCGACAGCACGATACCGGCGATACCCGGCAGCGTAAGCACGCTCTGGAACGAGGCAAGAATACCCATAGTGAAGAACAGGTTCAGAACAAGACCAATGTTGGCAATTGAACCGGCCTTGATGCCGTAAACCAGCACCATCATGAGCATCAGCAGAATGAGTGCTACCACGAACGAAATCAAACCCTTGTTGATAGATTCCTGACCCAGTGAAGGACCAATCACACTCTCGCTGGCCACATCGACCTTTGCGACCATCTTACCAGATTGGAGCACGTTAGCAAGGTCATTAGCCTCTTCAACGCTGAAGTTACCCGTGATTTGTGAACGACCACCGTCAATCTTGGTGTTTACATTAGGATAAGAATAGACCTGATCGTCAAGAACGATGGCGATGGCGCGGTTAATGTTGTCGCCGGTCAGTTTAGACCACTGCTGTGCGCCCTCATCATTCATTTCCATGGTCACAATCTGACCCTGCATGTTGTCAAATTCGCCTTGTGCCTTGGTCACCACATCGCCGGTCATGGCGGGGGTGCCGTCGGGGCGCTTCTTCAAAGCAACGAGGGTAAACAAGCCCGATTTCTCGTCCTGAGGCTTCACGCTCCAGCACAGTTTCAAGTCGGGACGCAGCTGGTTGGCATATTGCTTGATGAGCTGGTTCACACGAGCGGTGTCGGTGGCGGCAGCACGGCCCAGCACGCAGCTGTTTGACAATTCGGCCATGTTGAAGTTCAGCATTTGAGGCAAGGTCTTGCCGGTAGCCTTCTTGGCAGGTGCTGCTTTCTTGGCGGGCTCAGCCTTCTTAGCGGCGGCAGTGTCGACCTTGGCATCAGCAGCAGTTTTCTTCTCTTCGGGTTTAGCCTTGGCAGCGTCCTCGGCGGTGATGTCCTCATCGGCCACAGGTTCCTCAACCACAGCGCCTGAAGCGGCAGCAAACAGGTTGTTGATGTCCTCGCTGATTTCGCTTATCTTGTAGGTCTCATAGAATTCCAGGTTGGCGGTACCTTGCAACAGCTTCTTCACACGCTCGGGTTCCTTGATGCCCGGGAGCTCCAGCAGAATGCGGCCGGTGCTCTGCAGTTTCTGGATGTTGGGGGCAACCACACCGAAGCGGTCAATACGCGTGCGTAATACCTTATATGAATTGTCAACCATGTTGTCCACTTCCTTCTTCAGGATGTTTTGCACCTGAGCATTGCTTGCGCCGGGTAAATCGCGCACAGCGGGAACCTCGCGGAAGATTTGAGCCAAGTTGCGTCCGCCCAGATTTTCATATTCCTTGCAGAACGAAGCAACATAGTCGTCTTGAGCAGCGCGGTTCTTCTCTACATTCGAGATGGCCTGGTTGAAAGTTTTGTCATTACTGTTGTTAGCCAGCGCGCGCAGAATGTCGGGCACTGAAATCTGAAGGGTCACGTTCATACCGCCCTTCAAGTCAAGACCCAGTCCTAATTGTTTTTCACGCACTTCCTGGAAAGTGTAGTAACCAAGGTACACTTTCTCTTTCGCAATAGAGTCCATAAAGCTGTTGTACGTAGCCTTGTAGGTGCTGTCGCTCATGTCGGGTGTTTTGAGCTTAGCGACGGCGAGCGCCTTGTCCTGTGCCTTGCCTTCGATGTGGTTAGCAACGAACGAGAACGACAGGTAGAATGCGCAAACAAGGACCAGTGCAATGGCTATGACCTTAATAAAACCTTTAGTTTGCATGTGTTAAATTGTTTATAATTTTTTGTTGTTTTCGTTTATGCGTTATAAATCAGCCTGCAAATTTACTACAAATTATTCAAGTAAAAAAATATTTGTCTCCGGTTTTTGAGAAAAACGGTGATAATGTGCTATGCAGGTGGCCCTTTTTCGCTCAAAATTTGCATTATGGAGTGTGTGAGTTGTGTCTTCATTATTCGTAATCAATTCTGGCGCAATCTCAAATTTTTTATGCGATTGCGCCAAAAATCGCCCACTTTCTTGGCGCAATCTCATGTGCTTTATTAAAGAAAAATAAGAAACTATATTTTGCGGTGCACTTTATTTATAGTAATTTTGCTAAAAATACCCAAATTGATGATGATTATTCTTAAAAAGACGATATTGATAGCCGTGGCTGCTTTTATGCTATCTTGCTCCGCTACAGGCGGAAAGACTCAGACAAGCGCCAGTGTCAGCGGCGAAACAAGCGCGTCGCAATTATTATTCAGTGGCGACAGCGCCATGCGTCAAGTCACGTTGCAATGTGATTACGGACCTCGAGTGCCGGGCACGCCCGCTCACAAGGCATGTGGTGACTATTTGGAGTCAACCCTGCGTCGTTACTGCGACGAGGTCGTTTTGCAGCGCCCCACACTCACCACCTTCGACGGCACTCGCCTTGAGGCACTGAATTTGGTGGGCGTGATTAATCCTAAAGCTGAGCGACGCATTTTGCTCGTTGCTCATTGGGACTGTCGCCCCTGGGCCGACAGCGATCCTGATCCTGCCAAGGTAAACGAACCGGTGATGGGCGCCAACGACGGTGCCAGCGGCACTGCGGTGTTGCTTGAACTGGCACGCGTGTTCCATGCGCAAAAACCGGAAATCGGCATTGACCTGTTGCTGACCGATGTTGAAGACTGGGGAGCTGAGGACAACGAGGACAGTTGGGCCCTGGGTACTCAATATTGGGTGGCA
This sequence comes from uncultured Bacteroidales bacterium, assembly GCA_946412245.1. Taxonomy (GTDB): domain Bacteria; phylum Bacteroidota; class Bacteroidia; order Bacteroidales; family Muribaculaceae; genus Sodaliphilus. The sequence goes on along the minus strand of CAMKGM010000008.1, from coordinate 5,829 downwards.
AACATGCACCGAGCCGACTACAAGCCGCTGTTCGGCATCTTGCTCGATATGGTGGGTGCCAAGGATGCCACCTTCCATCGCGAGGCCTACTCAGATATGTACGCTCCCAGTGTGGTTGACGAGGTGTGGCGCATAGCTGCCGAGCAGGGTTACTCCCGTTTCTTTGTTGAGGGAATAGGGGGCGGAGCCACCGATGACCATGTGTGCATCAATAAAGGTGGCATTCCTTGCATTGACATTATTGATATGCGCTCTTCGTCAACAGGTTTCTATCCCGGTTGGCACACGACGCATGACACTGTCGACCAACTCGACACGGCTCCGCTTGAGGCCGTGGGACGCACCCTGGAGGCTCTGATTCGTGATTATTAAACTTAAAAACCAATATAAACTATGAAATTGAACCGAATTGTAATGACATGTGGCGCCGTGGCGCTGGTGTCGCTCACAACAAGCACTATGCAAGCAAAAATCAATTACCCAAAAGCCAAAAAGGTGGCTGTCACCGACGACTACTTCGGCACTCAGGTCGCTGACCCCTATCGCTGGCTCGAAGACGACAATAGCGCCGAGACCAAACAATGGGTTGATGCCGAAAACAAGATTACGCGCGACTACCTTGATAAAATTCCTTTCCGTAAAGACCTGAAGAAGCGCCTCACCGAGTTGGCTAACTACCAGAAGATGGGTACGCCTTTCTATGTGAAAGACAAGATATACTATTTCTATAATGACGGTCTGCAGAACCAAAGCATCCTCTACGTCAAGGATAGAATTGACGGTGAGAGCCGCAAGGTGTTTGACCCTAACACGCTGAGTACCGACGGCACGGTAGCGCTACAGAGTCTCAACTTCTCGAAGGACGGACGTTATGCCGCTTACACCATCACCCGCAACGGTAGCGACTGGAACGAGATTCTCGTGCATGACCTCGTGGCCGACAAGATGCTCGATGACCACATCGTTTGGGCCAAGTTTACCGATGCACAGTGGCTGGGCGATGGATTCTTCTACAGCGCCTACGATGAGCCGGAGGATGCCAAGAGCTCAAAGAACGAGTGGCACAAGGTGATGTATCACAAGTTGGGCACGCCACAAAGCGAGGACTATCTGGAGTTTCGCAGCTACGATGACCCCTTGCTGTTCCACCAGGTGGGCGTTGACGAGGATGAGCGTTTCGTATTCATCCTGCAAAGTGCGGGCGAGGGCAATGCACTTTATGTCAAGGATCTCAAGGGCCTGAATCCCCATTATGTGAAGATTGCTCAAGATGGCGAGTTTGCATTCAGTCCCATTGGCGTTGACAACGGCAAGATTTATGTCATGACCAACCAGAATGCTCCCTGCTATAAGGTTCTCGCTTATGATGCCAATAATCTTGGCGAGAAGAATTTCACCGAGTTCATTCCCGAGAAACAGTGGGTGTTGAGTGGCATTCAGATGACCGACCACAAGTTCATCGTCACCTATGACAAAGATGCCAGCAACCATGCCTATCTCTACGATGCCAATGGCAAGGAAATGCACGAAATCAAGCTTCCCGCACTGGGTTCGGTGGGCTTCAGCAGCAAAAATACACGTAAAGAGGTGTTTTACAACTTTACTTCCTACACCTTCCCCTCAACCGTCTACAGCTACAACGCTGCGACCAACGAGTCGAAGGTGTTCTTCCAGCCGGCTATCGCCCTCAACCCTGCCGACTACCAGATTGACCAAGTGTTTTATCCCAGCAAGGATGGCACCAAGATACCCATGTTCTTGATTTATAAGAAGGGATTGAAGAAAGACGGCAAGCGCCCCGTGTTCCTCTATGGCTACGGTGGTTTCAACGTGAGCATGAATCCGGCGTTCAGTTATTCGCGCACACCATTTGCGATGCTCGATGAGGGCGGCATTTGCGCCTACACCAACCTGCGAGGCGGTGGCGAGTATGGCGAGCAGTGGCACGAGGCCGGCACCAAGATGAAGAAGCAGAATGTGTTTGACGACTTCATCGCCGCAGCCGAGTGGCTCATTGCCGAGGGTTATACCAGCAAGGGCAAGATTGCCTGCAACGGTGGTAGCAACGGCGGTTTGCTCGTGGGTGCTGTGGTCAACCAGCGTCCCGACCTCTTTGGTGCTGCTGTGCCACAGGTGGGTGTGATGGATATGCTGCGTTATCATCTGTTTACCATCGGTTGGAACTGGGCTCCCGACTATGGCCGTAGCGATGACAGCAAGGAGATGTTTAACTACCTCAAAGGCTACTCGCCCTTGCACACCATTAAGAACGACGGCACCAAGTATCCTCCCATTTTGGTCACTACCAGCGACCACGACGACCGCGTGGTTCCGGCTCACTCGTTCAAGTATGCCGCCCAACTGCAGGCCAGCAACACCGGCGATGCCGTGAAACTCATTCGCATTGATGTGAATGCAGGCCACGGTCACGGTAAGCCCATCAGCAAAATCATTGATGAGTACACCGACATTCAGGCATTCATTATGTATAACCTGGGCGTGAAATACAAATATCGCAAAACTAAAGTTTCAAAATAATATATTATGGTAACAAACAATAAAGGCCTCTATGTGATTACCGGCGCTACCGATGCCATGGGTCGCGTGATTTCGCGTCGCCTGGCTGCTCAGGGGCGTGCCGTGGTCATGGCCTGCTACAATGTGGAAAAAAGCCACAAGTTCGCGCAGGAACTACAGGCTGAGACGGGCAACCCTGACATCACAACGCTGCACCTGGATTTAGGTTCGTTCGCTTCGGTCAAGAACTTCGTCAAGGAGTTGCGTTCACTGGGTCGTCCTGTCAAGACGCTCATCAACAATGCAAGTTACATTTCGCATCACAGTGAGAAGTCGCCCGACGGCTACGAGAAACTGGTGCAGGTCAACTTCCTGAGTACGGTGTTGCTGTCTCAACTCACCCAGGAGCTCATGGAAGAGGGTGGCAGTATCATCTTCACCACCTCGCTCACCCGCAACCTGGTGTCCTTACCCTATGAGTTCCCCGCTGTGAACAACTTTATGCCCATCGCGGCATTTGCGCAGAGCAAGTTGGCACTCACGCTGTTCTCCATCTACATGTCGACCGTGCTGCGTTCGCGTCACATCAATGTGAACTGCGTGGATGCCGGTATCATCAACCTGAGTATGGCTCGCGTGAATCGCTGGTTCGAGAAGTTTGATATTCTCATCACCCGTCGCGACAAGACCGAGGTGGGTGCCCGCACCATGATGCGTGCCATTGAATCAAACGACACCGGTTTCCTGTTCAAGGGTCAAGATCGCCAGATCAAGATCTCACAACTGCTCAAGAATCGCGAAGTGTTTGCCAAATTGTGTACTGACACCATGCGCGTCATGAAAAAACACTTGGAATGAAACCCATGAGTGAAATTCGCAATTTGCTTTTCGATATGGGCGGTGTCATCGTCGACCTTGATCGTGACCGCTGCTTGCAGGCTTTGCTCAATATAGGCCTGGAAGATGCCGACAACCTGATTGGACTTTACATTCAGGACGGTGTCTTTGCCGACCTGGAAGCGGGCCGCGTCACAGCCGACGAATTCAGGGCACAGGTGCACAAGGATTTGCCGCCTAATGTCACCGACCAAGAGATTGACGAGGCGTTCAGCAGTTTTATCGTGGGCATACCGCGACATCGTCTTGAGAGCCTCAGGCAGCTGAGACGGCGCTACGGCGTGTATTTGCTGTCAAACACCAATCCCATTATGTACGAGGGTGTTCTCGCCGAACTCTTTAAGCAGGAGGGCATGACGATAGATGACTACTTTGACGGTATCACGGTGTCCTATAAAGCAGGCTGTAGCAAACCCTATCGCCCCATCTTTGACTATGCGGTGCAGACCATGGGCATCGTGCCTGGCGAGACGCTCTTTCTTGACGATGGCCCCGAAAATATTGAGGCGGCGCGCAAGTTGGGCTTCCATGCCGCTTTGGTGCCGCCGGGCGAGGAGTTTACCCAAGTAATCAGTCGTGTGCTATGCAGGTAATTGAAAGTTGCGACTCAACCCCGGTGCAGGGCGGCCTGGTGGCAGCCATTGGCATGTTCGATGGTGTGCATCTGGGTCACCTCACACTGCTCGATGCCGTGAAGCGTGAGGCGCAGCAACGGTCCTTGCACAGTGCGGTAGTCACCTTCAGGCAACATCCGCGCACGATTCTACATCCCGACGATAACATCAAGATGCTCATGACGGTTCAGGCTCGTCTTGATGCACTCTCAAGTCAGGACATTGACTATGCAGTGTTACTCGATTTCACCACCGGTTTGTCGGCCTTGGGTGCTCTTGATTTCATGAGGCTGCTTCATGACCGCTATGGCGTGCGTGTGTTGCTCATGGGCTACAACCACCGCTTTGGTCACGACCGCTCATCCTCTTTCGCGCAATATGTGCAGTGGGGCGTTGAAGCAGGTATTGAAGTGATTAAAGCACCTGAGTATCTGGGCCGGTATGCGCCGGTGAGTTCGTCTATCATCCGTAACCTCATTACAGCCGGCAAGGTCGACGATGCCATGCGATGCATGGGCCGACCTTATACGCTTGCGGGCCATGTGGTGCATGGTTTCCGCAATGGTCGGGGCATGGGTTTCCCCACCGCTAATGTGGGCCAAATTGCGCCCGATGCGCTCATTCCGCACAATGGCGCCTATGCCGTGATGGTCACGCTGCAGGGCAAGCAGTGGCAGGGCATGGTGAATGTGGGTTATCGGCCCACCTTGGGCGAGAGCGACCGACTGAGCATCGAGGTAAATATTTTTGATTTTGACGGCGATGTGTATGGCGAACCCATCACGCTGGAATTCATCCAGTTCCTGCGCTTGGAATTCAAGATGGTGAGCGTTGACGAGCTGCGTCACCAACTTGAGCTTGACCGCGACAAGGCCCGCGCCATCCTCACAGCCTATACCACTCCTAACACTCTAACCCCTAACCTCTAACCTTCTATATGGAAGTTATCAACCTTTGTAATCAAAATTCGCTGGTGAGCCAGTTTATGAGTGAACTGCGTGATTGCAACCAGCAGCAGGAGCGCCTGCGTTTCCGCGCCAACATTCAGCGCATCGGTCAAATTATGGCCTATGAAATTTCAAAACGCCTCAGCTATGAACTTGTTGAAACTGTCACACCGCTCGGTACGGCTAAGACTAATGTTCTCGCCGATAATGTGGTACTTACCACCATTCTGCGTGCGGGACTGCCATTCCACGAGGGATTCTTGACCTATTTTGACCACGCTGAGAATGGTTTCGTGTCGGCTTATCGCAAGTACATAGAGCAATCTAACGACTTTAAGGTGCACATTGAGTATATCGCATGTCCGCGCATCGACGACAAGGTGGTCATTATTGCCGACCCCATGCTCGCAACAGGCTCGTCGATGGAACTTGCTTATCAGGCACTGATGACTAAAGGTCATCCCAAACATGTGCATTTGGCAAGCGTCATTGCTACCGACCAGGCTATTGACTTTATTAGCGAACGATTGCCCAAGGACAACATCACCCTTTGGACAGCCGACATCGATCACGAACTCAACGACCATAGCTACATCGTTCCCGGCCTGGGCGACGCCGGCGACCTCCTCTACGGCGAAAAAGAGTAATCTCCTTCAAAACGCAATAGTTCACCTTTTTCATGTTATTGATGTGATGAAACGCTGGCTCCGTTAGGAGCGACAGATAATAGGCAGGGGCGTGAGCCCCTGTTACAAAGCATTTTAAGACAATTAGCCCCGTCGGGGCGACACCTATCAACAGCACCCGCGAGGGTGCCCTTTGCGTAACCGTCAGTACCGCTATCATAGTGAGCG